>DBTK01000062.1:2957-4191 GCA_002307015.1 Spirochaetaceae bacterium UBA1318 | reverse complement strand
CAGGTCACCAACCCGCCGATCGACCCCCTCCGCGAGGAGATCGTCATCGGCACGGAGATATTCATCGGCTCAGAGGGCGATTTCCTCCATCCCGACGAAACGGCGGCGCGCAGGGTCATGGTCAAGCACCCGATTCTGACGAACGCGGAGCTCGCCAAGCTCAGGGCCCTCGACAGGCCCGGATTCAAGACCGTCACCCTTTCGATCCTTTTCCCCGTCGCGAGGAACGGCGAGGGGCTGAAGAAGGCCCTCGACGACCTCTTCGACAAGGCGGATAAGGCCGTGGCCGACGAGGCCTCGATCATCATCCTCTCCGACCGCGGGGTCGGGAAGCGCGAGGCCCCGATACCGGCCCTCCTCGCCGTCTCGGGTCTCCACCATCACCTCGTGGAACAGGAAACGAGGACCAAGGTGAGCCTCGTCCTCGAATCGGGGGAGCCGCGGGAGGTCCATCACTTCGCCAGCCTCATCGGCTACGGCGTATCGGCCGTCAACCCCTACCTCGCCTTCGAGGCGATCGAGGACGCCGCGGCGAACGGCATGATGAACGGCACGACCCCCGAGAAGGCGGTCGCGAACTTCGTCAAGGCGGCCTACAAGGGCGTCGTCAAGACCATGACCAAGATGGGGATTTCCACCATCCAGGCCTACCAGGGCGCCCAGATATTCGAGGCCCTCGGGCTCTCGGATTCCCTCGTCGACACCTACTTCACCGGCACGGCGACTAGAATCGGCGGCATCGGCCTCAAGGAGATCGCCGAGGAAGCCGCGGTCCGCCACGGAAAGGCCTACGCCGACCGCGCCGGCCCCATCGAGACCCTCGACGAGGGCGGGGACTGGCAGTGGCGGAAAAACGGCGAGTTCCACCTCTACAATCCCCAGAGCGTGCACGCCCTTCAGCAGGCATGCCGGTCGGGCGAGTACTCGCTTTTCAAGGAATACACGAAGCTGATCGACGACCGCTCCCAGAACCTGCACGAGCTCCGCAGCCTTCTCCGTTTCAAAAAGGGCTCGCCCGTCCCCATCGAGGAGGTCGAGCCGGTATCGGCGATCGTGAAGCGCTTCAAGACGGGGGCCATGTCCTTCGGCTCGATCAGCAAGGAGGCCCACGAGGCCCTCGCGATCGCGATGAACCGCCTGGGCGGCAAGAGCAACACCGGGGAGGGCGGGGAGGATCCCGCGCGCTTCGTTCCCGATGCGAACGGGGATTCCCGCTGCAGCGCCATCAAGCAGG
>DBTK01000062.1:2486-2697 GCA_002307015.1 Spirochaetaceae bacterium UBA1318 | reverse complement strand
GCGCCATCAAGCAGGTCGCCTCGGGACGCTTCGGCGTCACGAGCCACTACCTCGTCAACGCGAAGGAAATCCAGATCAAGATGGCCCAGGGCGCCAAGCCAGGCGAGGGGGGACAGCTCCCCGGCCGCAAGGTCTATCCCTGGGTCGCCGAGGTCAGGCATTCGACCCCCGGGGTCGGCCTCATCTCCCCGCCGCCCCACCACGACATCTA
>DBTK01000062.1:1029-2200 GCA_002307015.1 Spirochaetaceae bacterium UBA1318 | reverse complement strand
CGAACTGATCCACGACCTGAAGAACGCCAACCCGGACGCGAGGATATCGGTCAAGCTCGTCTCCGAGGTCGGGGTCGGCACGGTCGCCGCGGGCGTCACCAAGGCGAGGGCCGACGTCGTCCTCGTCTCCGGCTACGACGGCGGAACCGGGGCCTCGCCCCGCTCATCCATCAGGCACGCGGGACTTCCCTGGGAGCTCGGCCTCGCCGAGACTCACCAGACCCTGCTGCTCAACAATCTTCGGGGCAGGATCGTCGTCGAAACCGACGGCAAGCTCCTCTCGGGCCGGGACGTCGCGATAGCCGCCCTCCTCGGCGCCGAGGAATTCGGCTTCGCCACCGGGCCCCTGGTATCCCTCGGCTGCGTGATGATGCGGGTGTGCAACCTCGACACCTGCCCCGTCGGCGTCGCCACCCAGAACCCGAAGCTTCGCGCCCGATTCAAGGGCGATCCCCAGAACGTCGTCAACTTCATGAACTTCATCGCCTCGGAACTCCGGGAGTACATGGCCTCGCTCGGCTTCAGGACCGTCGACGAGATGGTCGGCAGAAGCGACCTGCTCGAGATGGACGACGAGCTCGCCCGCGGCAAGACGAAGAACCTCGACTACTCGAAGATCCTCCATCTTCCCGAGGTGCCGGCTGACTGGCTCAGGCACCACGCCGCGGCCCAGGATCACCGCCTCGAGGATTCCCTCGACCGGCGCGTCCTCCTCAGGGTCTGCGAGAAGGCGATCGAGCGGGGGGACAGGGTATCCCTCACCCTGCCGATCAGAAACGTAAACCGCGTCGTCGGCACGATACTCGGAAGCGAGGTCTCCAAGCGCTACGGGGCGGCCGGGCTTCCGGAGGACACGATCGACCTCAAGTTCGTCGGTTCGGCAGGCCAGAGCTTCGGCGCCTTCATCCCGCGGGGGATCACCCTCGGCCTCGAGGGCGACTCGAACGACTACATCGGCAAGGGCCTTTCGGGCGGAAAGATCATCGTCAAGCCGCCGAGGGAGGCGGGCTTCGTCCCCGAGGAGAACATCCTGATCGGGAACGTCGCCTTCTACGGCGCGACCTCGGGAGAGGCCTACATCCGCGGCATAGCCGGCGAACGGTTCTGCGTCCGGAACTCGGGCGCGACCGCCGTCGTCGAGGGCACGGGCGACCACGGCTGCGAGTACATG
>DBTK01000062.1:411-782 GCA_002307015.1 Spirochaetaceae bacterium UBA1318 | reverse complement strand
ACGGCTGCGAGTACATGACCGGAGGACGGGTCGTCGTCCTCGGGAAGACGGGGCGTAACTTCGCCGCGGGGATGTCGGGAGGGGTGGCCTACGTCTATGACGCCGACTCGAGCTTCGCCTCCAGGCTCAACGGGGAGATGGTCGACTCCTCCTCCCTCGAGCCGGGAACCGAGGCCGAGGACGTGAGGGGGATGATTCGCCGCCACCTGAAACATACCGGAAGCGAGGTGGCGCGCGCCATCCTCGATCATTGGGACGAGAGCCTCGCGCGTTTCGTGAGGGTCATGCCCCGCGACTATTCGAGGATGCTCGCCGCCATCGCCAAGGTGACGGCCGAGGGCCTCTCGGGAGAGGCCGCGTCGATGGCCGCC
>DBTK01000062.1:0-165 GCA_002307015.1 Spirochaetaceae bacterium UBA1318 | reverse complement strand
GGGAGAGGCCGCGTCGATGGCCGCCTTCGAGGCGAACTACCACGACGTATCCCGCGTGAGCGGGAATTAGGGGGAATCATGGGCAAACCCACCGGGTTCATGGAATATAATCGGGAGCTTCCCGTCGACAGGCCTGCCGCGGAACGGGTCGGGGACTGGAACGAG
>DBTK01000007.1:20922-28511 GCA_002307015.1 Spirochaetaceae bacterium UBA1318 | reverse complement strand
CCGAGTGGAACGACCTGATCTACCGCGGGCTGTGGCGCGAGGCCCTGAACCGCCTGCGCATGACGAACAACTTCCCCGAGTTCACCGGCCGCGTCTGCCCGGCGCCCTGCGAGGGTGCCTGCACCGCCGGCCTCAACGATCCGCCCATCGCCATCAAGCTGAACGAAGTCACCATCGTCGACCGGGCCTGGGAGGAGGGATGGGTCAAGCCCCAGCCCCCCGCGGCGAGGACCGGAAAGAAAATCGCCGTCGTCGGATCGGGGCCCGCGGGCCTCTCCTGCGCCGACCAGCTCAACCAGGCCGGACACACGGTCACCGTCATCGAGAGGGCAGACCGGATCGGCGGCCTCCTGATGTACGGCATCCCGAACATGAAGCTCGACAAGAAGGTCGTGCAGCGCCGCGTCGACCTCATGGCCGCCGAGGGGGTCTCCTTCATGACGGGGACCGAGGCGGGAAAGGACCTGAGCGCGGAGAAGCTAAAAAGCGATTACGACGCCATCGTGCTCTGCGGCGGGGCGACGAAGCCGAGGGACCTCCCGATCGAGGGGAGGAAGCTCGAGGGCATCCGCTTCGCGGTCGACTTCCTCAAGGCGAACACGAAGAGCCTCCTCGATTCGAATCATGCCGACGGGGCCTTCGTCTCGGCGAAGGGCCTCGACGTGATCATCATCGGCGGCGGGGACACCGGCACGGACTGCGCCGGCACCTCCATCAGGCAGGGCTGCAAGAGCGTAACCCAGCTCGAGATCATGCCCCAGCCTCCCCTCGAGCGGCAGGCGGACAACCCCTGGCCTCGCTGGCCCAAGGTCCTCAAGACCGACTACGGCCAGGAGGAATCGATCGAACTCTACGGCCGCGACCCCCGGCTCTACTGCATGACGGCGAAGAAATTCGTCGCCGGGCCGGACGGGAAGCTCTCGGGCATCCTCGCCGTCAAGGTCGAGTGGAAAAAGGACGCGAACGGGCGCTTCGGCCCCCAGGAGATTCCCGGCTCGGAAACCCTCCTCCCGGCCCAGCTCGTCCTCATCGCGATGGGTTTTCTGGGACCCGACGACGGCATTCTCGGTGATCTCGGCGTGGAACGGGACCAAAGGTCGAACGCGAAGGCCGAGTACGGCCGGTTCTCCACGAGCGTCGAGGGCGTCTTCGCCGCCGGCGACATGAGGCGGGGCCAGAGCCTCGTCGTCTGGGCGATCAACGAGGGCCGGGCGGCGGCAAAGGAAGTCGACCGCTGGCTCATGGGAGAGACCTCCTTGAGGTAAATGCGAAGACGGCGTTTCGGGTTGTCGGACCGGGCAGCATCGAGGCTGGCCGACGTTGAAATAACCTTAACAGGGAATGAAATACGGCAAGCTTTTTAAAAACCTGCTCAAGTTTCTTCTCGAAACGCCGAGGATAAAAATGTCGTGAAGTGATTCCTTTTCATGTCGATTTTGATAGACACGTTCCACATCGTTGCCGGCTACGCTCGAGGCCGGCAACACCGTTTTAAACCCCGGGGGCTTCCATGAAAAACAACCAGGCCGAACTTTTCATTCAAATGAGATGCGAGCTGGGGGAAGGCCCCTTCTGGGACGAGAAGACCGGACGGCTCCACTGGCTCGACATCCTGAACGGGACGGTCTTCCGCACCTCCGTAACGGCCGGAAATCACGGGCCGATCGAGGCGTTCACCCCCTCGAGCCTCGTCGCCGCGGTGGGGCTGAGGAAGGACGGGGGCTGCGTCGCCTCGACCGACAGGGGATTGGGCCTCTTCGACCTTCCCATGCCGGGAACGGCCGTGTCCGAACCGGAGAAACCGGTGGCGATCCCCTTCACCCTCGTCGCGAGGCCCGGCTTCGACACCGCGAAGGTCGTCTACAACGACGGCAAGTGCGGCCCCGACGGAGCCTTCTGGGCGGGAAGCAAGGACAGGGCCCACAAGGACGGCCTCGGCCTCCTCGAACGGGTGGGCGCCGACGGAAAAACGGATGTCCTCGAGCGGGACCTCGTCATATCGAACGGCCTCGGCTGGAGCCCCGACCTCAGGCGATTCTACCTCACCGACAGCCCTCGAAGGGCCATCTACCGCTACGACTACGACGCCGCGACCGGGTCGCTATCGAACCGCACGCTCTGGATCGATACCACAGGCCAGGACGAGGTCCCCGACGGCCTCGCCGTCGACAGCGAGGGCTGCGTGTGGAGCGCACGGTGGGGCGGAGCCAGGCTGCTCCGCTACTCGCCGGATGGCGTCGAGATCGGGGAGGTTTCCGTCCCCGGCGTGAGCCAGGTATCGAGCTGCTGCTTCGGCGGAAGCGACATGAAAACCCTCTTCATCACCTCGGCCCTGGAGGGGTTCTCCCCGGCCAGGAGAGACCGTGAAGCCCTCGCCGGTTCCGTTTTCGCCTTCGACGCCGGCGTCCGAGGCCTTCCCTTCCACCGTTTCGGGGCCTGACCGCAAAAACTCCTCCCCGAATTCCCATCCTCCTGGCTTTTCGAGCGGCGCGAGATATAATTACTTGTAATACTGTGCGATACGAGACATCGGCCGCACGGCATTAACAAAAAGCCGGAGGCGCCATGCATCGAAAAATACTCACGATGTCTCTCCTTTTCCTCATGTCCGGATGCGCTCTCGTTTCGGCCCAGGACTTCATGAATTTTCCCGGCACCCGCATCTACCTGAGGATGCCGGCTGGCTACCGCCTCGCGCCCTACACGAACCGGTTCGTCGGCAAGGACGGAGGCATCGTCACCGCCGTCGAAAACCCAGGCAACGTGACCGAGGAGATCGCGAGGCTCGCCGCGGCCTACAAGTCGGGCTCGCCCGAGGCCCTGGGGAAGATAACCTCGCTCGAGCGGCAGGAAGCCGGAACCATCTACCTCGAGTACGAGGACGGGGAATCGGGCTTCGCGAAAGCCTACCGTCTCATTACCGGCAACGGCCAGACGGTATCCTCGGTCACCGCCCTCCTACCCCTGGACGCCGGCGCCCAAACCGTTGAAAGCCTGAAAACCTGCGTGGAAACGGCGAAATGGAACAAGGGCATGCCGGTGAGCTTCTCCGGCCTGATGTACTTCGGCGTCGACCAGAAAAAGTTCTCGATCGGCGGCTATTCGGGATGCTGTTTCAGCTTCCAGTACTCGGGGAAGAAAAAGGATCCGGCCGACCAGGTGGGGGGCATCATCGCGAGCGCCGCCCTCGACGCCCCGGTTCCGCCCGACCAGTTCGAAGCCGAGGCGGCGAGCATCGCCCTGGATCCGGCGGTCGCGAGAGCCGACATGACCTCCTGGGAAAGCGCCCCGATCACCCAGCGCGGCCTCGAGGGGGTGAGGATTTCCTTCGGATACGACAGCCCCTCCGGCCCCGTCGCAGGCCGCATCTACGCCTTTTTCAAGCCCGACCGGATCTTCTACCTGAAGGGGGAAACGCGGGCGGGCGACAACGACTATTACGCGGCCCTTCTCGACGACTTCTTCTCGGGCTATCGCCTGAAATGACGGCCCGGACCTCGTGAGACACCGGCCCCGCCGCCACAGGGTCCCCCGCATCCATCATGGGGATGTCCGCTTTCCGCGGAAAACCTCGAGGCTCTTTCATCCGAAGGTAAAATCCGCTTGACCCCTCGCCGCCGCCTCCGTATCTTTCTCCTGTAGCCCCAATCAAGCCGGACCAACCGCCCTCCGGGCGGGACCGATTCAATCGGCAAGGTCGACCTCCACGGGACGTACGAAGGAAATGCCATGAACGACGTAACCGAAATGGGCGAAGCCCCCCTCGGAAAACTCCTGCTTAAATTCTCCATTCCAGCCATAGCCGTGATGGTCGTCAACGGCCTGTACAACTTCATCGACCGGGTATTCATCGGCCAGGGGATGGGCACCGACGCCCTCGCCGCCGTGTCGGCCGGCTTTCCGATGATGATCATCGCGGGCGCCGTCGGCCTCCTGTTCAGCGTGGGAAGTTCGACCCTCATCTCGATCGCCATGGGAGCGGGGAAGCGGGAGGAGGCCGAATCGATCCTTGGCCAGGGCTTCGCCGCCTCGCTTCTCGCGGCGATCGCCGTCTCGATCTTCGGCTGGATCTTCATGGATCCCATGCTCAAGGCCTTCGGCACCACGGCCAGGATCATGCCGATGGCCCGGGAATATCTCGGGGTGGTGATGATCGGCTTCATTTTCCAGATTCCGACCATGGCGATCGGCAACTCGCTGAGGTCGCAGAACCGCCCCCGGACGACGGTCATTTCGACGGTGAGCGGAACGGTCCTGAACGCCATCCTCGCCCCCCTTTTCATCTTCGCCCTGAAGTGGGGCATCACGGGAGCGGCGCTCGCCACGGTGATCGCCCAGGGCTTCTCGGCCCTCCTCACCGTCTGGTTCATCCAGGATCGCAAGAGCATCCTGAAGATCAGACGCAAAAACCTCAACCCGAAGGCCGAGACGATGCGCTCCATGCTGAAGCTCGGCATCCCGGTGAGCCTCGTCCAGCTCCTGTCCCTCGTGATGCTCGTCGTCGCAAACAACGCGATGGCGCGACTGGGTGGCGAGACCGCCCTCGCGGTCATCGGCATCATCAACGCGATGATGATGCTGATGATGTTCCCCGTCATGGGCATCGTCCAGGGAGCCCAGACGCTCTGGGGCTTCAACTACGGCGCGGGAAAGCTCGACCGGGTGAAACGCCTCACCCGCATGACGCTCTTCTGGACGACGGCCCTGAGCGTCGCCTTCACGGTCGTCACCGAGGTCTTCGCGCGGTCCTTCGTGTCCGCGTTCAACTCGGCCGATCCGGCCCTCATCTCGCTCGGAAGCCACGGGATCTCGATCTTCATGCTCAGCTTTTTCATGGTCGGCGTCGAGTTCACCGCCTCGCAGTTCTTCATGTCCATCGGACAGGCGGGAAAGGGCGGGACGCTCTACCTGGCGAGGAACGTGTTCTCGATCCTCGGCATGGCCATCCTCCCCCTCTTCCTCGGCATCGACGGGGTATTCTGGGCGGGGCCGCTCAACGACCTGATCTCGACAGCCTTAAGCGTCGTCATGCTCGCGGTCGGGATGAAGACCCTCGCGGTGAAGGCCGATCCGGCCGGGGCGGTGACGGAGGAAACCGGCGGCGCCGCGCCCGAGGCAATCTCCGAGCCGATAGCCGAGGGTGAGGCGGTCTAGCGGGGCCCCGAAAAGTCCCGATCGGCTTTTCACGGCACCCTGCTAATCCCCCCGGGGGCCTTCCGCACGGTCGCCACGAAGTAGTAGACCGAAAGGAGGATGGCCGGCGCGATCAGGAAGACCTGCCATTCCTCGAAGAGCCGGTACTTCGTCAGGGCGAAGATGAAGATGTTGCTGAAAAGCAGGTAGAGGATGGTATTCTCCCCGACGTTCACCAGAACCCGGCGGATCCCCGGCAGAAGCCTCCGTTCCATCAGCTTCGCGAGGAGGAGGTAGCCATAGAGGAAAAGGGCCGGGCCGACGATCCAGAGAGCCGAGGGCGGAAATCGAGAGGGATAATTCCGGTAGACGATGGACCAGGAGATGAAGGCGATGGTCGCGACCGCCGAGACCGCGAAGGGCGCCGCCCTGAACCCCGTCCTGCGCTCAGAGAAGATCATCCCGAGGAAAAACCAGAACGAGTACTGGACCACGGGAAAGGCCGCGAAGGCGGTGCTCCCCACGACGAGGCCGATCTGGTTCGCGCGGACGATCCCGTAGGGAAAGAAGCAGAACGCGAGGGGTAGGACGAGGAGGAGGAAGCGCCAGGGGGTGACGACGATCCGCGTTATCCATTTTCTGAAAACGAAGTAGAAAAGCGACATGATCGCGAACGATGCCAGGAACTCGCTGTAGCCCGGGATGTCCGAAAGGATCAGGATGTCGAGGAGGTCCTTCGCGCCGAGGTCGGCGTTGCTCATCAGCGTCCGGTAGAGGATTCCGGAGATGTAGAAGGCGGCGAGGGGCTTCAGGACGGCCCCGGCGACCCTTCCCGGGCTCGGCTTTCCGGAATAGGCTATCCGATAGACGTAGCCGAAGCAGAACATGAACCCGGAGAAGGTCACGAGGTTGATGAAATCCGAGAAGAATCCCGCGGGGGCGCTCAACGGTTTCAGGACATCGAGCTGGAGGACATGGGCGAAAACCATGCCGATGACGAGCAGAGCCTTCATGATGTCGATCGAATAATCCCTTCTGACGGTGGCGCCCACGGTGATTCCCTATATCCTCGGCAGCACGGCCGAGAAATCGTTCTCGACCCCGAGGGTATCGAGCTGTGCGGAAATCGAACCCCGGTGATGGGTTGCGTGGTTCAGCCACTGGAGCAGGATCTTCCAGAGCTCGACCGAAACCTGCTCGCCCTTGTAGTTCTTGTACGAGATCACCCGCTCGAGGACGGCGTCGTCGAGCCCCTTCACCAGGGCGAGGATCTCGACGTCGATCTCGCGGAGGCAGCCGAAGATGACGCGGTAGTCGCCGGCGATCTCCTTCTTCATCGCGTCGGTGTCCAGGGTCACGAACCGGCTCGAGGCGAGGACGGGATTCCCCGGAAGGCTCGCGTTCAGCCTTTTGAACCAGGCGATGTCGGATTGCAGAATATGGGACAGCTGGTCGGCAATCGTCGGGAAATAGGCCTTCGATACGGCGAGGACCTTTGCCCCGTCGAGCTTTTCAACGATTTCGAGCACGCTCAGGTTCACGTTCCTGTTGTACGTCGCCATGGCTTCGAATACTTTCTTCATCGCATCCCCCTGTGAAACTGCCGTTTGATTCGCGGGCGGCATCTGGGGCCGTCCGGCCCTTGGCCTCGTCGAGCATACCGCGAAAATGGGCGATCGCGCCAGCAGGGGGGCGATGGATGTTCCCCCCACGTTTCTGTATAATACCGCAGATATGGTACCGTTGTCACAAAGGCGCCGAAGGTCACGACGCATCCGGCGGCATATTCCGAGCTTCGCCCGTATCATCGGCCCCCTGGATTCCAGCCTCAAGAAGACCTCGGACGTGCCGCTCCAGAACGGCCACCTCCTCGGCCTCCGCTTCCTCTGGCTCGACGGGCTTTTTTCCGCCATGAGCGACAACTTCGTGCTCGGGTTCATGGAACTCTTCCTCCTCGCCTACCACGCCGACAATACCCGCATCGGCCTGGTTTCGGCCACGGCGAGCCTCCTCGCCATGTGTTCGATGTTTCCGGGCGCAAGGATCGTCGAGAAGCTGGGAAAGCGAAAGGGGTTCATCCTGCTGACAGGAGGCGGGTTAGGTCGCGTCACCCTCCTCGTCGTCGCCGCCATACCCCTCGTGATCAGGAACTCGACCGTCGCGATCGTGTGCCTCATTTCGCTGAACGCGGTCAGGGCCTTCATGAGCAACGTCTGCAACCCCGGCTGGACGACCCTGGTCGCCGACCTGGTGCCGACGCCGATGAGGGGGCGGTACTTCGCCAGCCGCAACGCGGCGACCATCGTCGCGACGGCCATCGCAGCCCCGGCGGCCGGCTTCATCACCAAAAGCTTCAACGCCGGACCGAACGGGGCTCCCGTTTCGGACCTTCCCTACCTCGGCTTCCAGCTCATCTACTTCATTTCCTTCGCGATCGGCATGGCGGGAACGGCGAG
>DBTK01000007.1:16699-20682 GCA_002307015.1 Spirochaetaceae bacterium UBA1318 | reverse complement strand
CCCTCCGCGATCGGCATGGCGGGACCGGCGAGTTTCGCCCGCATCCCCGAGCCGGTCAGGGAGCCTCAAGAGCCGAGAAAAGGCGGCATGAAGGCCCTGCTCAAGGAACTCGGGTCCGACCGGCGCTTCGTGGGGCTCTGTGCCAGCGCCTTCGTCTGGAACCTCTTCGTCAACGTGGGGGGGCCGTTCTTCAACGTCTACCTCGTGAACGGCCTGGGGGCGACCCTCGCCTTCGTCGGCCTGAGCACGGGCATCACCTGCATCGGCAGCTTCATCGGCCAGCCGGTTTTCGGCAAGGTCTCGGACAGGAAGGGTGACATCTTCGTCCAGACGGTCACGGGTCTCCTCATCCCGATCCTGCCCCTCATCTGGACGATTGCGACGGCCCCCTACCAGATCCTGATCCTGAACCTCTTCGGCAACTTCATCTGGGCCGGCTACAACCTGGCGAGCTTCAACATCCTCCTGAAGATGACGCCGGACGACCGGAAAGCCGACGCCGTGGCCCTCTACCAGACGGTCGTCCTGGCGGGATCGGCGATCGGACCGATCGTCGGCGGGGCGGTCGCCGACGCGGCCGGCTACAAGGTCGTCTTCGCCCTCAGCTCGGCGGGAAGGTACGTCGGGATGGCCATCTTCATCTTCATGGTGGCGAGAACCCAGCCCATCAGGAAGCGGGGATGACGGCCACGCGGCAGGCCGGCGGCCATGGACGCGGCCGGCGGATCGTCTTGCCCCTCGTCCCGCTATCCTTTATAGTCGGATCGAAGGAGTCGCCATGGCCAACACGAAAGTAATCCTCGATACCTCGAAAGGAAAGATCGAGATCGAGCTGAACGACACGGAAAGCCCGCTTTCCGTCGCGAATTTTCTCCAGTACGTAAACTCGGGCTTCTATTCGGGAACCATCTTCCATCGCGTCATTCCCGGATTCATGATCCAGGGCGGCGGCATGCAGAGCGGCATGAAGGAAAAGAAAACGGAAGCGCCGGTCAAGAACGAGGCGGGAAACGGCCTCAAGAACCTTCGGGGCACCCTCGCCTTCGCCAGGACCCAGGTCGTGGACAGCGCGACGAGCCAGTTCTTCATCAACCTGAAGGATAACGGTTTCCTCGACCACCAGGACGAGAGCATCCGCGGGTTCGGCTACTGCGTCTTCGGCCGCGTCACCGCCGGCATGGACATCGTCGACGGCATCGCACGGGTAGCGACGGGATCTCGCGGCTTCCACGAAAACGTGCCCGAAGAGGACGTCCTCATCACCTCGGCCACGGTGCTCGGCTAACCCCTCCCGGGGGCTTTCGCGGTAGCTGAATTGCGCCGTCATTCAGCTGCCTGGCGGCGGTCCCCGGCCCCCCGCCGGAAGCCTGAATCGGGTTCCCGGTCGGATCACGCGGGGCTCGAATCCCGAAAAGCATCCGATGCCGACAAAAAAAGCTTGACAACCTTCCCGTTTGGGGTAAACTGGAATTGTTATGCACCCGCGTGCATAACCGTACCACAATCAGGCAAGCCGCCGGCGGATTCAGCCGTCCGAAGCCGGCGATTGTTTCCGGAATTACCACCGATCGACGCTTCTACGCCGTCAATCGGGTTTTTTATCGGTATCGGTAGTCCGAACGTGCACGCGAGTGCGTAAAGGAGAAACGAATGATCGAAGCAAGCAAGACTGATTCTTTCACGCGCCGGCTTCAGTACGGCATGGTCGGCGGGGGACCGGGGGCCTTCATCGGGGACGTCCACCGCAAGGCGATCGGGCTCGACGGCCTGGCGACGCTCGCGGCCGGATGCTTTACCCGGAATCCCGAAACGAGCCTCCAGGCGGGGCGGACCCTCGGTCTTCCGAACGACAGGATCTACCCCGACTTCGAGGCGATGGCGAAAGGCGAATCGGGACGGAAGGACGGCATCGATTTCGTCGTCATCGTGACGCCGAACGTGGCCCACTACGCGATCGCCAAGGCCTTCCTCTCGCGCGGCATCAACGTCGTCTGCGAAAAACCCCTCACCTTCGAGGTCGCCGAGGCGGAGGAGCTCGAGATGCTCGCCAAGAAGAAGGACCTCCTCTTCTGCGTCACCTACTCCTACACCGGCTACCCGGCCGTCAAGCACGCCCGGGAGATGGTCCGCCGCGGCGACATCGGCGAGATCCGTTTCGTCAACGCCGAATACCCGCAGGAGTGGCTCGCCACCCCTGCCGAGACCATGGACGGCCAGAAGCAGGCGGCCTGGCGCACGGACCCGAAACAGGCCGGCAAGTCGAACTGCGTCGGCGACATCGGCAGCCATATGGAGAACATGGTTTCCTACGTGACGGGGCTCAAGATCGCCTCCCTCTGCGCGAGGCTCGACACCATGCTTTCGGGCCGCGTCCTCGACGACAACGCCTCGATCATGGTGAACTACGAGGGCGGCGCGAAAGGGATCTACTGGTCCAGCCAGATCGCGGTCGGCTACGACAACGGCCTCAGGTTCCGCATTTTCGGGACGACCGGCACGATCGAGTGGTCCCAGGAAACCCCGAACTACCTCAAGGTGGCGAAGCTCGGACAGCCGGTCGAAACCCTCTCACGAGGCCGGGATCCCTTCTATCCCCACGCCCAGGGCTATTCCCGAATCCCCTCCGGCCATCCGGAAGGCTATTTCGAGGCCTTCGGGAACCTTTACAAGACCTACATCACGGCGCTCGGCAAGAAACTGGCCGGTCTCCCCCTCGAGGCCGGGGATCTCGACTTCCCGACGGCCGCCGACGGCATCGCCGGGGTAAGGTTCATCGGACGCTGCGTGGCCAGCTCCAAGAAAGGGGCGGTCTGGGTCGATTTCTGATCACGGAATGAATTTCATGCACTAACAAGGAGAATACGATGGCACGACCTGTAACGATTTTCACCGGCCAGTGGGCCGACCTTCCCTTCGAGGAAGTCTGCAGAAAGATGCACGACTTCGGATACGACGGCCTCGAGATCGCCTGCTGGGGCGACCACATGGACGTCCAGAAAGCGGCGACCGATCCGAAATACGTGGAAGACCGGAAGGCCATCCTCAAGAAATACAACCTCAAGGTATGGGCCCTGGGCGCCCACCTGGCGGGCCAGTGCGTCGGCGACCTCTGGGACCCGAGGCTCGACGGCTTCGCCCCGGCCTCCTGCAAGGGCAACCCCGCGAAGATCCGCGAGTGGGCCATCCAGGAAATGAAGTACACCGCGAGGGCCGCCAAGAACATGGGCTGTTCCGTCGTCACCGGATTCATGGGAAGCCCGGTGTGGAAGTACTTCTACTCCTTCCCCCAGACGAGCGAGGAAATGGTGAACGAGGCCTACGCCGAGATCGTCAGGCTCTGGACGCCGATCCTGAACGAGTTCGACGCCTGCGGGGTGAAGTTCGCCCTCGAGGTCCATCCGACCGAGATCGCCTACGATTACTACACCGCCAAGCGCCTCCTGGAGGAATTCAAGGACAGGCCGACCTTCGGTTTCAACTTCGATCCCAGCCACCTGATCTGGCAGGGCGTCACTCCCCACCTTTTTCTCCGCGACTTCGCGAAGAAGATCTACCACGTCCACATGAAGGACGCCGCTGTCAGGCTCGACGGACGCTCGGGCATCCTCGGCAGCCACCTCACCTTCGGCGACACGAGGAGGGGATGGAACTTCCGCTCCCTCGGCCACGGGGACGTCCAGTTCGACGAGATCATCCGGGAGCTCAACGTCGCCAACTACTCGGGACCCCTCTCGGTGGAGTGGGAGGATTCCGGCATGGAACGCGAGTTCGGCGCCAGGGAGGCCCTCGCCTTCGTCCGCCGCGTCGATTTCGCGCCCTCCAACCTGGCCTTCGACGAAGCGATGAAGAAATGAACGAGGTCCTGATCAAGACGAAAAAGATATCCAAGGATTTCTCCGGGGTGAAGGTGCTCGACGCCATCAGCATCGAGATCGCCCGCGGGGAGATCCTGGGCATAATCGGCGAGAACGGCGCCGGCAAAT
>DBTK01000007.1:1616-16450 GCA_002307015.1 Spirochaetaceae bacterium UBA1318 | reverse complement strand
GAGAACGGCGCCGGCAAATCGACCTTCATCAAGATCCTGAGCGGCATCTACACGCCCACCTCGGGGGAGATCTTCTTCGAGGGCAAGCCGGTGCAGATCCGCGACGCCGCCACCGCCAAGGAGATCGGCATCAGCCTGATCCCCCAGGAATTCAACCTCGTTTCCGATCTGAACGTCTACGAGAACATCTTCCTGGGCGACGAGATGAGAAAGCCCAACGGCTTCCTCGACCGCAAGGGCATGATAGCCCGCACGAACGAGCTGCTCGACGAGCTGAACGCGGCGATAGACCCCGAAGCCAAGATCCAGAACCTGAGCGTCGCCCAGAAGCAGATGGTGGAGATCGCCAAGGCGATCAAGTCCGAATCGAGGCTGCTGATCATGGACGAGCCGACGACGGTGCTCACCTCGAACGAGATCGAGATACTCTACCGGCTCATGAGAAAGCTCAAGGAACGGGGCGTCACCCTCGTCTACATCTCGCATAAGCTGAAGGAGGTGAAGGCCATCTGCGACCGCGTGATGGTGCTGAGGGACGGTGAATTCATCGGCCTGGACGCGGTAGCCAACCTCGGGATCGAGGAGATGGCCAGGCGCATGGTCGGCCGCGAGCTCAGCCAGATCTTCCCGGTGAAGGTTCAGGGCGGTACCGAGATCGTCTTCTCGGCCTCCCACGTCACCGTGCCCGGGGTTCTCGAGGACGTGAGCTTCGAGCTCAGGCGTGGCGAGATCCTCGGGTTCTCGGGGCTCATCGGCGCGGGAAGGACCGAGGTCGCCGAGACGATCATCGGGCTGAGGAAGGCGAGCGCCGGGGACTTCAGGGTCGCCGGCAAAAAATACACGCCGAAGAATCCCCGCGAATCGGTGAAGGCGGGAATCGCCTACCTTTCCGAGGACAGGCAGGGTTCGGGCATCCTCACCGCCTTCGACCTCGTGAAGAACACGACCTTGGTCTCGCTCGAAAACTACAGCCACCCCTTCATCGACGCGAAGGCAGAAAAGGCGAAAACCGAATCCTACGTCAGGGAGTTCAACATCAAGGCGGCGACCCTCGACACGAGGCTGGAATATCTTTCGGGGGGAAACCAGCAGAAGGTGTCGCTCGCCAAAAGCATGGACACCGAACCGAAGATCCTGATCGTCGACGAGCCGACGCGGGGCATCGACGTCAAGGCGAAAAGCGACATCTACGCCTTCATCCGGTCGCTTGCCGACCGAGGGCTCTCGGTCATCTTCATATCGAGCGAACTCGAGGAAATCATCGGGATGTGCACGCGCGTCATCGTGATGAAGGAAGGCCGCATCGTGGGAGAAGCCGAGGGCGCATCCATCAACGAGGAAGAAATCATGTACTTCGCCACGGGCGTCAAGGGAGGGCATTAGATGAATGCCGCTGCACAAGGTATCAAGAAGATCAATATTGAAAAATACGGCTCGCTCCTGGCTCTGGCCTTTCTGGTGATCGTATCCACGATCGTGTATCCCCGCTTCGTCGAGCTCCAGAACCTGCTGAACATCATGAGGCAGGTTTCCTATACAGGGATCATCGCCCTGGGCATGACCTTCGTCATCATTTCCGGGGGAATCGACCTCTCGGTAGGATCGATGGCGGCCCTCTCGGGAGCCCTCGCGATCCTGACCCTCAACGCCCTCGCAGGCGCCCTCTCGACCTCGCCCGAATGGATCGCGGTCGCCCTCCCGATTCTCGGCGCCGCCGTCGTGGCCCTCCTGATCGGCGCCTTCTCCGGCTTCCTGAACGGCCTCATGGTCACCAAGGGCAGGATAGCGCCCTTCATCGTCACCCTGGGCACCATGGCCATCTTCCGGTCGCTCACCCTGTACATCGGGAACGCCGGGGAGTTCCGCTCCCAGAGTCCCGCCTACGGGGCGATGGGCATGTCGGTCATCCTGGGCATCCCCCTCCCGGTCTGGATCTTCATCTTCCTGGCCTTCCTGCTGAACATCCTGCTCAACAGCACCCGGTTCGGCAGGTACACCTGCGCCATCGGCTCCAACCAGAAGGTCGCCCAGTATTCGGCGATCGACGTCGACTGGGTGAGGCTCAAATCCTACATCATCGTCGGCATGATGGTGGCCGTAAGCGCCGTCCTCATCTCCGCGAGGCTCAACTCCATCAGCTCCACCAACGTCGGCAAGGACTACGAGATGGACGCCATAGCCGCCGTCGTCATCGGCGGAACGGCGATGACCGGGGGAAGGGGAACGGTCTGGGGTACGGTCGTCGGCGCCATCATCCTCGGAATCATCAACAACATGCTGAACATGCTCGGCGTCTCGCCCTACCTTCAGGGAACGGTCAAGGGCCTGGTGATCATCGGCGCCGTATTCATCCAGCGAAGGAAGTAAATTGCGCGAATTCCTCTTTGAGGTAGACATACGCGAACGTTTAATGGAGGTTTGAAATGAAGAAGATTCTGGCAGTGCTGCTCATGGCCGCGACCGTCGCGACCGGAGCCGTTTTCGCCCAGGCCAAGGCCGTAAAGGTCGGGGTATCCATCCCGACCGCCGACCACGGCTGGACCGGCGGCATCAACTACTACGCGCAGAAGGCGATCAACGACTGGAAGGCGAAAGACAAGAACGTCACCTTCTACCTCGTCACCGCGGATTCCGCCCAGAAGCAGGTGAACGATATCGAGGATCTCATGGTCAAGGGCATCGACGCGCTCGTCGTCCTCGCCTACGATTCCGCCCCCCTCACCCCGGTCGTCAAGAAAGCCTACGACAAGGGCATCTACGTCGTGTCCGTCGACCGCGGCCTGACCGAACAGGCCCAGGACGTCTACATCGCCGGCGACAATCCGGGACTCGGCCGCGTCTGCGCCGAATCCATCGGCAAGGACCTCGGCGGCAAGGGCAACATCGTCGTCCTCGAGGGAATCCCCTGCGTCATCAACTCCGAGCGCGTGGACAACTTCAACAGCGTCATCAAGGCCAAGTTCCCCGGGATCAAGATCCTCGACAGCCAGCCCGCGAACTGGGATACCCAGAAGGGCCTCGAGATCATGACCAACTATCTCCAGAAGTACAAGAACATCGACGGAGTCTGGGCCCAGGATGACGACGTCCTGATCGGCGTTCTCCAGGCCTACAAGGAATCCGGCCGGAAGGACATCAAGGTCTTCCTCGGCGGCGCCGGCTCCAAAATCATGATCAAGAAGGTCATGGACGGCGACGAACTGGTCAAGGCCGACGTCACCTATCCGCCTTCAATGATCGCCTCGGGCGTCAGCCTCGCCATCCTCGGAGCCCGGAACGCCGGCCTCCCCGGATTCTATCAGAAGAAGGTTCCCTCGAAGATCATCCTCGCCGCCGAGCTCATCACGAAGCAGAACGCGAAGGACTACTACGAGAAGGATTCCATCTTCTAGGATTCTCCCCGTTCGAATTGACCGGGGCCGCAGGGCCCCGGTTTTCGTTTCCCGTCTTGATGTTCCCCGGCGCTTCTGGCATCATCGCGACGGAAGGTCTTCCATACCAAAGTGGGTGCCATGAGTATCGAACCCAAACGGGCGGACGTCGCCAAGGCGGCGGGTGTCTCCGAATCGACGGTTTCCCGAGCGTTGACCGATTCCCCTCTCATTTCCTCCCCGGTGAAGGACAGGGTGAGGGAGACCGCGAGCCGGCTCGGCTACATCCCCTCCCGACAAGCCGCCCTCTTCGCCAGAAACAAGACCCTGACCCTGGGCTTCGTCGTCACCTCGTACTCGGCCTTCCCCCCCTTTTCCCGTCCCTATTTCCCGACCCTGCTCGACGGGGTGGTCATCGGCGCGGATGAACTCGGCTACTCGATCACCATCGTGCTCAACAAGGTCGGGGGCCGGGCGAACGACCATTTTTCCCTGGTCCGGTCCAGGGCCGTCGACGGACTCCTCTTCTCGGTCACCCCGGCCGACTACGAACCCTTCCTCGACCTGACCGAGCAGAAGATACCCTTCGTCCTGATCAACAACTATCACGAGGGCCTTTCGAGCGTGGACAACCTGCCTGAGCCCGGCATGAGGATGGCGTTTTCCCACGCCTCGAACCTCGGCCACCGGCGGATCGGCTATATCACGGGAGACATGAATTTCAGGAACGCGATCGACCGCTACGAGGCCTTCGAGCGCCTCGCCGAGGAATTCTGCCTTTCGCCCGTCACCGTCGAGGGGAATTTCTCGAAAACCTCGGGCTACCTGGGCGCGGGCCGGCTTCTCGAATCCGCCGACGCCCCGACCCTCATCATGACGAGTTCGGACCGAGCAGCCCTCGGCGTCCTCCAGTATTGCTTCGAGAACGGGCTCAACGTGCCCCGGGACGTCAGCGTCATCGGATACGACAACCTTTTTCCCGTCCAGGACATCGTCCCCAAGCTCTCGACCGTCGAGAACCCGATCAGGCAGTCGGGGCTCCTCGCCGCGAGGCTCCTGATCGACCTGATCGAGGGAAAACGAAAGGGTCCCGTCGCCGAATGGCTCGATACCGGCTTCGTTGTCAGGGAATCGACGGCGGCCGCAAGGACCGGTCGCTGACCGGACTGAAGGAACCATGAAGATCCTGAGAATCGGAATCGTGGGAACGGGCTCGATGGCCGCCTATCACGCGGCCCGCTTCCGGAAACTGGAAGGGATACGGATCGAGGCCGTCTGCGACCACGAGGAGGCCCACGCCCGGGCCTTCGCCGCCTCGAACGGCATACCCCTGGTCTTCCCCGACTGCGCCTCCATGGCCGCCTCGGGAGCGGTGGACGCGGTCACCGTCGCCTCCGTCGACGGACACCACGGCGAGGCCGTCCTCGCGGCCCTTTCGGTGCCCCTCCCCGTCTTCTGCGAAAAGCCCCTTTCCCGGAGCCTCGCGGAAGCGGCTGCCATGAAGGAAGCCGCCGACAGCTCGGGCGTCGCAGCGATCGTCAATTTCTCCAAGCGCAACATGCCGGCACTCGGCCGCGCGGCCGCTTTCATCTCCTCGGGTGGATTGGGTGAAATTCGGGACGCGCGCCTCGGCTACCTCCAGTCCTGGCTGACCGAGGACAGCTGGGGCGATTTCAGGACCACGCCGAAACTGAGGTGGCGCCTCTCGGAGGCCGATTCCACCTTCGGGGTCATCGGCGACCTGGGAAGCCACCTCTTCGACTGCGCGAACTTCCTTCTCGGTCCCGTCATCCCCGCCTCCCTGAGAATCCTCGAGGCGATACGGTTCGTGCCGAGACCTGAGGATGCAGGGTTTTTTCAGGGACGGGGCTCGCTCGAGTCCTTCTCGGCCTCTGGGTCGACCGAGGGTGGGGCCGAGGTCGGCTTCGCCGCATCCTTCAGGTCGCCGGGCCACCTCGACGACCTGACCATCGAACTGTCCGGAAGCTTGTTGAAATTGCGGATCGACACGAAACTCTCCAGGGAGACCTTTTTCCTTCGGAAGGCCGGAGAGGAAGGCTGGACGGAGGCATCGGATTCCTCGCCCCGTCCGGAATCCACCTACGAAATCTTCGCCGCCCTCGCACGGGGCGAGAAAAGGGAGAACCTTGGAGGAATTCCCGATTTCGGGGCGGGGCTCGCGGTCCAGAAAATCATCGCGTCGTGCGCCGCCGGGCTCGCGGTGTAGTATACTCGATTTTATGTCGAACGAAATCAACGCCGTAACGTCGCGTCCGCGGATAGGGACCCTGGTCCAGGGCGACGAGGACCCCGCAAAGGCAATCGCGGACCTCGCGCCGCGCGGATTCGAGAGTTTTTCGATCAGCTGGTGGCAAACCATCGGAAACGCCGACCTCCCGAGGCTCGCGGAGGCCGTGCGATCCGCGATCGAGGGCTCGGGCACCGTCCTTTCCTGCCTGAGCCTCTATGGAAACCCCCTGGCCTCGGACGAGGCGGCGGGGGAGACCAGGAGGTCCTTCGAGGCCCTGATCGACGCCGCGCCGTCGTTCGGCGCCTCGACCGTGTCGGGCTTCGCGGGACGGGTGCCGGGAACCTCGGTCGCCGATTCCATCGACCCCTGGAAGGGTCTCTTCTCCGGTTGGCTTGAAAAGGCCGCCGCCAGGGGCCTCACGATCGGCCTCGAGAATTGCCGCATGGGCGATACCTGGAAAACGGGCAAATGGAACATCGCGATCAATCCCGAGGCATGGGAGCTGATGTTCGAGGCCATACCGGACAGGGCTCTCGGGCTCGAGTGGGAACCCTGCCACCCCCTCCTCTCCCTCGCCGACCCGCTCGAGTGCCTCGCTTCCTGGGCCGGCCGGGTCGTCCACGTCCACGGGAAGGACGCGAACGTCGACTGGTCGGTGGTCAGGAGCTGCGGCGTTCACGGGAAAAGGAAATTCGCCACCCAGAGGACCGCCGGCTTCGGCGATACCGACTGGACCGAGGTCTTCAGGATCCTTCGAGGCTCGGGGTATGCCGGCACGGTCGATATCGAAGGGGGCCAGGATCCCGTGTACCGGGAGGATCGGGAGATCGAGGGCCAGGTCCTCGGCATGGAGTACCTCAAGGCCTGCCGCGAGAAGGCCTACGGCACGACCGTCCGCTAGTCCAGGATGCAGGCGGAAAAGTGTCCGCCACCCATGTCCTTCAGAGGGGGCCTCGCCTCGCTGCAAACGGGTTTCGCGAAGGGGCAGCGGGGATGGAAGTGGCATCCCGAGGGTGGATTGATCGCGCTCGGGATCTCTCCGCGTACGACCTCGCTCGTCCGGCGCTTGGAGGGATCCGGGATGGGTACGGCCTGGAGCAGGGCCTTGGTATAGGGATGGTGGGGGTGCTTGAAGAGGTCTCCCTTCGCGCCGATCTCGACGATCCTGCCCAGGTACATGACCGCGATCCGGTCGCAGAGGTACTTGGCCGTCGCGAGGTCGTGGGTGATGAAGAGGTAGGTCATGGAGAACTCGTCCTTCAGATCCTTGAGCAACTCCATGATGAGGGCGCGCACCGAGACGTCGGCCATGGCGATCGGCTCGTCGGCCACGAGGAAATCGGGCTTCGTGATCAGGGCCCGCGCGATTACGACGCGCTGACACTGCCCGCCCGAAACCTGGTGGGGGTACTTCTGGTAGAGGAAGGGCGCCGGGCTCAGGCCCACCTTTTCCATAAGGTTCAGGACAGCGTCCTTCCTCTCGCCGGGCTCGAGGAGTCCGTGGATGTCGAGGGGCTGGGTGATCGCCTCCCCGACGGTCATGCGGGGGCTCAAACTGCCGTTCGGGTCCTGGAACACGACCTGCATCTTCGGACGCATCAGGTGCATTTCCTTCACGTGGACCTTCGCGAGGTCCTTGCCGCCGTAGAGGACGCTGCCCGAGGTCGGGTCCAGCAGGCGGAGGATGAGCCGGCCGGTGGTCGACTTGCCCGAGCCGCTTTCGCCGGCGAGGCCGAGGACCTCGCCCTTGCCGATCGAAAAGGAAACATCGTCCACCGCGTGGACGACGGGCTTCTTGTCGCCCTTGAGGGCGCGCTCGAAGATGCCGAGCCGGACGGGGAATTCCTTCACGAGGTGTTCGACGTGTATCAGTTCTTCCATCAGAATTCCTCCGGATAAAGCCAGCAGGCCGCTCGTCGGCCGTCCCTGTAGGTGAGCAGCTGGGGTTCCTCAACGGCGCAGCGCTCGAGGGCCTTGGGGCAGCGGGGCTGAAAACGGCAGCCCTTCGGCGGGTGGACGAGGTCGGGGGGACTTCCCGCCATGGTGGTCAGCTTCGCCTGGTCCACGTCGATGTTCGGAACGCAGTTGATGAGGCCGGCCGTGTAGGGGTGGTAGGGCCGATGGAAGATCATCTCAGCCGTCCCCTCCTCCATGATCTTCCCGCCGTACATGACGACGATGCGGTCGGCGATCTCGGCCACGAGGCCGAGGTTATGGGTGATGAGAATGATCGAGAGCTCGAATTTCATCCTGAGCCGGTTCAGGAGGTCGACGAAGCCGGCTTCGACGATCACGTCGAGGGAGGTGGTGGGCTCGTCGGCGATGATGATGTCCGGATTCATGATGAGCCCGAGGGCTATCATGATCCGCTGCCTCATGCCGCCCGAAAGCTGGTGGGGGTAGTCGTCCATCCGCTTCTTGTCGATGCCGAGCTCCTCGAGGAGTTCGGCCGTCATCCTGAGGGCGTCCTTTTTCAGGATATCAGGCTTGTGCTGCTGGATCGTCTCGAGGAAATGGTCCTTGATCTTCATCAGGGGGTTGAGCGAGGTGAGGGGGTTCTGGAACACCATCGCCACGCCTTGGCCGCGGAGGGCGAGGACCTCGGCCTTGGGCATCTTGAGGATGTCCCTGCCGTGGTACAGGATCTCACCGGAGGCGATCTTGCCCGGTTCGCGGACGAGGTCGAGGATGGCCAGCCCCAGGGTGGACTTGCCGCATCCCGATTCGCCCACGAGGCCCAGGGCCTCGCCGTCGTAGAGGTCTATGGAGACATCCCGAACGGCCTGTACGGTGCCGATGGCGATCGGGTAGTCGATGCAGAGCTTCTTTATCTGGAGGATGGGTTCCGGCTTCGCCTGAACCTTCCCGGTTTCCGTTTCGGACGTCATCTTACTTCTCCAGCAGCTTCGGGTTCAGGATCTCGGCGAGCCCCTCGCCGAGCATGGTGAAACCAAGGGCGAGGATCATGATCATCACGCCGGGGAAGGTGATCATCCACCAGACCCCCGAGGGGAGGAATTTCTTCCCCATCGACAGGTCCATTCCCCAGTCCGGTATGCTTCCCGGAAGCCCGAGCCCGATGTAGGAAAGGGCCGCCTCCGTCATGATCGCGTCGGCGATGTTGAGCGAGAACACGACGACGACCGTCGCGATGACGTTCGGGAAGATGTATTTAAAGAGGATCATCGAGCGCTTGGCCCCGATGGCCCTGGCGGCCTCGACGTAGAGCTCTTCCTTGATGGTCAGGGTCTGGCCCCTCACGAGGCGGAAGTAGGTCGGGATGTAGATGACCGCGACCGCCACGGTGATGTTGATCACGCCCGGCCCGAGCATGGCCGCGAAGGAGATGGCCAGGATGAGGCCGGGGAAGGAGTAGAGGGAATCCATCACGAGCGAGAGGGTCTTGTCGAACCAGCCCCCGATGAAGCCCGAAAGGAGGCCAAGGGGGATGCCGATCAGCGAGGAGACGAGGGCCGCGGCGATCGCGACCCCGAGGATCGTCCTCGAGCCGTACATCATCCGAGAAAAGATGTCTCGGCTCAGGTTGTCCGTGCCGAAGAGGTGCTCGGCATTCGGCGCTCCCAGCTGGGTTCCCGCGTTCTGGTCGAGGGGGTCGAATTTGGTAAACACCGTCGGGCAGACGGCGGCGAACACGATCAGGGCGATGATGAGGATGCCGGCGATCATGATCCACCACTCGGCACCGTAACGCTTGTTCTTTTCCGAAAGCCAGCGGAAAAGCCGGCCCATGCCCGCGGCAGGCGAAAAGGCGGCTTCTGCTGCCGCCCCGGTATTGGATTTTCTGTCCACGGTCGCTCTCCTAATATTTGACCCGCGGGTCGATGAACGCGTAGATGATATCGACAAGCATCGAGATCAGGCTGACGAGAAGGGCGTAGACGACGATGACGCCCTGGATCACCGGGTAATCCCTGAGATAGATCCGCTCGAGGAGAAGCCGTCCGATGCCTGGCCAGGAAAAGGTGGATTCCGTGAGGATGGCCCCCGCCAAGAGGGTCGCGAACTGGAGCCCGAGCATGGTCAGGATCGGAATGAACGCATTCTTGAGGGCATGGCGATAGACGACATGCTTTTCGGGAATTCCCCGCGCGCGGGCCGCGAGGACATAGTCGCTCTTGAGGGTGTCGAGCATGTTCGCCCTGGTGAGCCTGAGGAAAACGCCCGACAGGGTGATGCCCAGGGTCAGCGAGGGCAGGAAGATATGGATAAGCACGTCCCCGAGGGCCGCCCAGTTGCCGGCGACGATCGTGTCGATGATATAGAAATTCGATCTCGCGAAATCGGTGACGAAGGTCCTGGCGCTCGTCCGGCCCGCGATCGGCAGCCAGTTGAGAAAAATGCCGAACAGGAGCTGAAGCATGAGGCCCATCCAGTAGACGGGTATGCAGTAGACGATGTTGCCGTAGAGCCTGATGCCGAAATCCCGCGCGGAGCGGCGCTTGGAGGCGGCGAACGCACCGAGCGGAATGCCGATCAGGAGGGTGAAGATCATGGCGATGACCGTAAGCTCGACCGTCGCGGGGAGCTTGTCCTTCATCGTATCGACGACCCGCTGCTTGTAGACCATCGATTCGCCCAGGTCGAAGCGGGCGATCTGGCCGAGATAGTTCAGATACTGGACGAAAATCGGCTTGTCGAGGCCGAGCTCCAGCTGCTTTTCCCTGATGACGTGAGCCGGGGCGTGGTCTCCCAACATGGCGGACACGGGATCTCCCGGCATTACCCGGAGCACGACGAAGACGAGGCTGAGCAGGATGAACAGCATCGGTATCGTGAGAAGGACGCGGCTGACAATATACTTGAGAAGATTCTTCATCGTATACCTTACTTACCAAAAAAAGATGCCAGGCACAAGGCGCCTGGCATCCATTCCAGAGAAATACCGGGTTATTACGCTATTTCAGCTTCAGTTCGCTGTAGTTGAAGATCAGCGTCGGCCCGAGCTTGACGCCGGAAACGTTCGGCTTGGTGAAGATGTACATATCACCCTGCCATATCGGCACGGTCATGACCTCGTCGGTCCACATCTTCTGCACCTTCACGAACACGTCCTTGCGGACGGAATCCTTCGGGCTGCCCTGTTCAATCGTAAACAGGTCGTCCCACTTCTTGTCGGAGAAGTAGATGCCCATTCCCTCGGAACCGGAGGTACCGGCGAAGGCGGCGGTGTAATCGTCCGGATCGACGTAATCGGGATACCAGCCGAGGAGGAAGGCCGGCATGACCTTCTTGTGCCAGTTGTCCTTGTAGGTCGCCCATTCGGCGCTCTTCAGCGTAACCTTGATGGCCGGGCTCTTCTCGAGCTGGGCCTTCATGACCTCGGCCATGTTGACCTCGGTGTCGCCGTAGTGGCTCGGGGTGTACCAGAGATCGAAAGCGAAGGGTTTCTGGGCGGTGTAGCCGGCCTTGGCCAGGAGCTTGTTCGCCAGGGCGACGTTCCCGTCACCGAAGACGGTCTTGAAATCCTGGGTCTGGTAGATCATGCCGTTCGCGACCATGGAGTAGAGAGGCGAGTTCTGGCCGAGGTAGACCTTCTGGATGATCTCGGGGCGGTTCACGAGGGCTGCGATAGCCTGGCGGAGAACCTTGTCCTTGAAAATGCTCTGAGAGGTCTCGAAGCAGAGGTAGCGGATCTGGGGACCGGGGAGCCTGTTGGTGACGTATTTCTTGTTGGCGGAAAGGTCCTTGATATCGGACGGGTTCAGGCTCTTGTACACGAGGTCGATCTCGCCCTTCTCGAAGGCGAGGCGCATCGTGGTCGCGTCGGCGAAGTAGCGGATGATGATCCGGCCGACGTCGGGCTTGGGACCGTAGAAAGCGGGATTGGCCTCGAAGACCGCTTCCTCGTCACGCTTGAAGGAGGTGAGCTTGTAGGGGCCGAGGCCGGAAAGGGAGCCGCTCTTCAGCTCGGAAATGTCCTTGATGATCTTGTCGGCCGGGAAATCGTTCGGATTCAGCGGGAAGTAGGTCGGCGTCGCGATCAGGGTCGGGAAGAAGGCGCAGGGCTGCTTCAGGGTGAATACGACGGTGAGGGGATCCTTGACCGTGACTTCCTTGACGTAGTCGCTGATGAGCCACGAGGGATCGCCCTTGAGGGCGACGACGCGGTCGATGGACCACTTCATGACGCTCGCATCGAAGGGGGTGCCGTCGGTGAACTTGAGGCCCGGGCGGAGGGTGAAGGTGAACTCGTCACCCTTGTCGTTGACCGTGAAGGCGCTGGCCAAGGCGGGTATGATCTTGGTCGTTCCGGGCTCGTAAGCCAGAAGTCCCTTGTCGATGTTCTGGAATACATCCCAGGTATGGATATCATAGGCGTTGGCCGTATCCATATCGCTGACCTTGTCGGTCGTACCGTACACGAGGGTCTTCGGCGCCGCGGCGACGATTCCCACGGAAACGGTCATGAACAAAACGAGGAGAACCAAAGATAGTCTCTTCATAGACGCTCCTTTGAAAAATATAATCATAGCATAAATATCCGGTTCTTCTTTGTCAATCGAATAAAAATACCATTTCAGGGAATGAAATTAACGGATGGTCACCGCCCTTTTCACGGCGTTCATTTTTTCCTCGGCCTCGGCCGGCTCGTCGGCTCGGCCTCGAGGGGATTTTCGGGCCAGTAGTGGCGGGGGTAGCGGGCCCTCATCTGACCCCGAATCTCAGGATAGGTCGTCCGCCAGAAGCTCGCGAGGTCGTCCGTGATCTGGAGCGGCCGCTGGGCAGGCGAAAGCAGGTGGAGGCGGAGCGGCCGACCGTGGACGAGGGGGCTTCGCTCGAGGCCGAACACCTCCTGGATGCGCACGGCGAGGAAGGGCTCGTCCCCTTCCGGGTACTCTATCCTCTTCTCGCTTCCCGAGGGAACGACGATGCGCTCGGGGGCCTCCCGTTCGAGGGTTCTCGCCTCGTCCCGGGAGAGAAGGCCCGAGAGGGCGGAAAGGAGCCGTCCCTCGTCGATGGCCGGCCCCCCCGAGAGGTCCAGGTAGGGATGGAGCCAGGTCCCGATTCCCTCGACGAGGGCGGATTCGCCGAACCGTCCATCGGGGGCGCCGAACATGAGCCGGCACCGGGAAAGGAAGCGTCGCGAGGTTTCGTTCCAGGGCAGGGAGGGAAGCCCCTCACGGCCGACGCGGGCGAGGACGGAAGCGGCGATGATCCCCGGCTCGGCCTTCCCTCCCCGGGATTCGCCGACCAGGATCCTCCCGAGCATCCTCGAGGTTACCGGCTTCGGGACCCAGCCCTTCCAGTCGATGGAAAACTCCGTCGTGATCGCGGCCTCGACATCGGCCTTCGAAATCGGGGCGGCGAGGTAGACCGTCCCCGTGGCCTCGCCGGCATCGGCCTCGGGGGCGACGATCCAGTCGGCTCTGGCGAGGCTCCCGCCGAGCTTCGCCCGTCGCCCCGAGGGAAAGGCGAAAATTCCCGAGGAATCGGCCTTCGCCGCCCGGTCGGGAAAGCCTGAGAGGAGGACGGATCCCGCTTCCGCCTCGTCCTCGGCCCTCCAGCTTTCAGCCTCGAGCCCCGCCGAACGGGCGATCCGTTCCATCTCCCGCCTGCAGCGCCCGGCCCAGTCGGATCGCCCCCCCGTCCTGAGGGCCTCGAGCCTGAGGCGGAAATCGGCGTCGTCCCGTATGCCGGATCCGTCCCGCTCCGAAAGGAGGGCGGCGCAGGCGACGGCGAGGGGTCCCCTGCCCGACTCGGCCCCGCGGACGACCATGGCCCCGAGCCGGGGCTCGAGGCCGATCCGCGAGATCCGCCGGCCGAGATCGGTCGGGCGGCCCCGGTCGTCCAGGGCCCCGAGGGATGATAGCAGGGACCGGGCGAGGCCCCAGGCGACGGCGGGGGGAGGATCGAGCCAGCGGAGGTCGCCCGGATTCGGGGCGCCCCAGAGGGCGGCTTCGAGGGCGGGACCGGCGAGGTCAGACCTCAGGATCTCGGGGTCCTCGGCCCTCTTGAGCGGCTCGGCGGGATCCCAGAACCGGACGCAGAGCCCGGGCCCGAGACGGCCCGCCCTTCCCCTCCTCTGGTCGGCCGAGGCGAGGCTCGCCCGCTCGGTCACGAGGCGGTCCATCCCGCTCGCCGGATGGTAGCGCGTGAGGCGGGCCCAGCCGGAATCGGCCACGATCCCGATCCGGGGGACGGTGAGGCTCGTCTCCGCGATCGAGGTGGCGAGAATGACGCGGCGTCGGGCCTGAGGATTCGGGGCGATCACCCGGCGCTGCTCGTCGAGGGAGAGCATTCCGTGGAGGGGGAGGACGTCGGCGTCGAGCCTGATGGCCGAAAGCCCCTCGCCCACCCGGGAGATCTCGCGGACGCCGGGAAGGAAGACGAGGACGTCGCCGGCACCGGCCGCCATCGTCTCCGCGAGACCGCGGGCGAAATCCCCCTCCCACCTGCCGGAGAGCGGGAGCGGACGCCAGGCGGTTTCGACCGGGTAGGACCGTCCCGGACAATCGAGGACGGGCGCGGGCTTCCCCGTCCCGCCGAGGTGGGCGGCGACAACCCCCGAGTCGATGGTGGCCGACATCACAAGGATGCGGAGGTCGGGGCGGAGCTCCCGAACCTCGAGGGCGAGCGCGAGGGCGAGGTCGGCGTGGATCGACCGTTCGTGGAACTCGTCGAAGATCACGAGGCCCACGCCGTCGAGCCCCGGATCGGACTGGATCCGCCTGGTAAGGAGGGCCTCCGTCATGATCTCGACACGGGTCTTGGGTCCGACCCGCCGTTCGTACCTGACGCTGTAGCCGACGCTCTCCCCGACTTTCTCCCCGAGGAGCTCCGCCGATCTTGCCGCGACGGAGGCCGCCGCGAGCCTTCGGGGCTCGAGCATCAGTATCCTCCCGCCCGAGAGCCAGGCCTCCCCGAGCAGGTAGATCGGCACGAGGGTCGACTTCCCGGCCCCCGGCTCGGCCACGAGGACGCAGAGTCCGGCCTCCCCGAGGGTACGGCCGAGTTCGGGAAGACGGGGGACGAGGGGAAGATCGATTCGGGTGAGGTCCATGGCTCATTGTACCCATCGGCATTCGCTAATACAAATCCCCGAATGGCACGATACATGAAAGGAGAAGGAACATTACAACGAGCCAGCATTCGTTGGCTAAGGTTCGGGGATGGTGAATGGTGAACGGGAAAAGCGCAGCATGCCGAAACGGTTCGGGAATCCCCGTGATATCTCCAAAGATCCGTTCACC
>DBTK01000007.1:563-1380 GCA_002307015.1 Spirochaetaceae bacterium UBA1318 | reverse complement strand
TGATATCTCCAAAGATCCGTTCACCGTTCACTTCTTCAAGGAGACGATCATGAAGAAAATAATCGCGACCGCGCTAGCCCTCGCATTCATCGCATCGGCCGCATTCACGGAAGCAGCCTCGACCGCTACCGCCAATGAGGCGAAGCAGGCGACCGCGACAGCCGCCCCCGACGGCGCCTCGACGACCACGGCGCTCGCCGACACGGCGACGGCGGCGAAAAAGCCATCGGCGAAACATGGCACGAAACGCGCCCCGGCCAAGTCGGGCACGGTCGCGCGCGCCGTGAAGAAGCTTGCGGGCGTCATCCAGTCCATCGTTCCCGAAAAGGGCGACGGCGTCTTCGTCGTCAGGGTCGGAAAGCGCGACTACCGCTTCACCCTCGCCCCCGCCGCGAAGGTCAGGGACGCCCGGGGCGACAAGATAGGGCTGTCCGGTCTCAGGAAGGGCATCAAGGTCGTCGTGTCCTACAAGATCACCGCGAAGGGCGACGAGGCTGTCGGCGTCAAGGCCGTGATCTGATCGGAACGCCGGGAAGCCCGCGAAAACGCCCCGGCCGATCCAGGAGACCCTAGCCGAGGTTCACCCCGATGATCCTCCCGATGCCGAAGGAGATGGCCGCGGCGACGATGCCGAACAGGACCTGCCGCAAGCCCGAGCGGACGGGCGACCTGCCGGTGATGAAGGTGATGGCCGCTCCGATGCCGAAAAGCCCGATCGCGCTCGTCGCGACGCTCGCGACGATGCCCGCCGTCCCCGTGAAGAAGAGGTAGGGCAGGGTCGGGATCAGTGCCCCGCCGGCGAAGAGCAGGAACGAGG
>DBTK01000007.1:0-282 GCA_002307015.1 Spirochaetaceae bacterium UBA1318 | reverse complement strand
CCTCCCAGGCCGACCCGCCGAGCTCGTCCGGATCGATGTGGAGTTCCTCCCTCGCGAGGGTGTCCAGGGCCGTGTCCTTGTCCGAAAGGAGCCGGTTCGCCAGGGCCTGGGCCGAGTCGCGGTCGAGCCCCTTCGCCTGGTAGATCAGGGCGAGCTCCTCCTTCTCCTCCTCGGGAACCTCGGCGAGCTCGTCCCTCTCGATCGAGATCTGGTTCTGGTAGAGCTCACGAGAGCTCTGGACCGAGAGCCACTCGCCCAGGGCCATGGAGAGGGCGCCCGCGA
>DBTK01000082.1 GCA_002307015.1 Spirochaetaceae bacterium UBA1318 | reverse complement strand
ACCTCTCCGAAGGCCTTGGTCGAGTAGGATCCCCAGCCGATGAACTCGGTATAGGGAACGCCCCGGACGAGGGAGTGGAGGCTGCAGAAGGAAGATCCGCAGAATGGAGGCGTGAATGATTTCATGCCTCCAATACGCGCCTTTTTTCCTCAGCGCTTCAAACCAACAAGCTTCGAGGAACTAATAATTCCTTGACATCCCTGGAGGGGGTAGATAGACTCGAATCGCGGCAGCCCCCCCTCGGACCGCCCCTCAACGGAGTACCGATGCGACGATTCATCAACGGAATTTTCAGCTTCAGCACGCGGCACGCGGGCATCGTGATCGCGGTGACCATGGCGTTCTCGGTCGTTTTCGCCTTTTTCGCTTTCAGGGTCCGTGTAAACGCCGACCTAGGCGCCATCCTCCCGACCAACTCCCCTTCGAACGCAGTCATCGAGGCCTACGGCGGCAACAAGCCCTCGCCCGATACCCTCGTCGTCGCCTTTAAAGGCGACAACCTTTTCACCCTCGAGACCCTCGGGAGTTTTTCACGGACGATCGACGGGATCTCGGCACTGCCGGGAATCGTGTCCGCCATCACCCCGTTCAACCTGCCGAGTTTCGGCAAGGCCGAGGACGGAAGGCTCGACATCGCCACCTTGAGCCCCGCCGGCACCGCCCCGAAGACTGAAGCCGACATCGCCGTTTTCCGTTCCCGGCTCATGGCCGCGCCCTATGCGAGGAAGCTCGCCGTATCCCCGAGCGGGAACATGCTCGTCGCCTTCTTCCAGGTGGAGAGGGTGGGGGATTACTCCCCGCTGATGAAGAAGGTCTACGCGATCACGGGGGCCGTCGGCATCACGGGCGTTACCGTCCTCGTGAGCGGGGGCGCGGCCCTCGGAGCGAGGACGACCTATTACCTCAATCGCGACCTCGTCCGGCTCGTGCTGCTCGCCTTTTTCGTGCTGCTCGCGTTCTACTACTTCGGCTTCCGCTCCAAGCGCGCCGTCCTCCTCGCCTCCCTCGTGACTCTGCTCGGCGCCATCTGGTCGGTCGGCCTCATGGGGATCCTGGGCTACGACTTTACGCTGATCAGCATCGCCGCCCCCCCGCTCATCCTGATATTCGGGAACGAGTACGGGATCTATTTTCTCAACGAATACTTCCGGATTGGAGGCAGGAGGGACGCCCCCCGTGACTGGATCGAGATTTCGAGCCGCAACGTGGCCAGGCCCATCCTGATGGCCTTTCTCACGACGGCGACCGGTTTCCTCAGTCTCTGCGTGACCAACATAAGGCAGACGAGGGAGTTCGCCGTGGTCGCCGGCTTCGGCTCCTTCGCCTGCGGCTGTCTTTCGCTCTTTCTCCTTCCGGCCCTGCTTTCGCTTTTCGGCAAACCCGACGAGGACAGGACGAGGAAGGTGATCGACGGTCCCCTCTCCCGGCTCATGGTCGGGGCCGCGGGCTTGGTGAATCGCCACTCGAAACCCATCATCGTCTCCCTCCTCGTCGCCGTCGTCCTTTTCGCGGTTTCGGTCGGGCGGCTCACCTTCAACACCGACGCCGCGAGCTACTATCCTCACGACGATCCGGCGCTCAGGGATATGACCTCGATCGTCTCCGAGATCGGCGGGTTCGACGTGCTCAAGGTGAGTTTCGACGCCCCGGTAGGCAGGAAGTTCTACTTCCTCGATCCCGAGGTCCTGAAGAAAATCGCCGTCGTCGAGCGCGAGATCGAGAAGAATCCCGATGTCTGCTACGCGATTTCGGTGCCGAAGCTGCTCGAAGACGTGAACCTCGCCGTGTCGGGAAAGTCCGAGATTCCGGAGAACCGGGCCATGGTGATGACCCTCTCCCGCGTGGTCTCGATCGCGGGGGGACAGCTTTTCGGGACGATGGCGAATGCTGACTACACGAGGCTCACGCTCTCCTTCCGGATCTACAACAGCTCGAACAGCCACTTCATCGACGAGAACCGGTTCCGTTCGGTGCTCGCCTCTTTCAACGCGACCCTCCGGGCGAATCCCGTCGGCGACGCGAAGCCCGTGGTCTGGGGCGAGCTGATGAGGAACCTCGACCTGGCCGATTCCCTCCGCCGCGACCTGTCGGTTTCCATGATGATATCCCTCCTCGTCATCCTCCTCATCGCCACCCTCAACTTCAGGTCGCTCAAGCTTGGGGCCTTTTCCGTCGCCCCCCTCGCCCTGGGGCTGATGCTCGATTTCGCCTTCATGGCCCTGGCCGGGATCCCTCTCGACATGACGACGATCATGGTCGCCAACATCACGATCGGGGTCGGTATCGACAGCTCGATCTACCTCGTCATCCAGTACCGGCGGGAGATCGACCGAAGTTCGGGCGACGCCGAAGCCGCAGTGACGAACACCCTTATCGCGATGGGCCGGGCCGTGGTGCTTTCCACGGCCTCGATCGTCGCCGGCCTTCTCGTGTTCACGACGGCGGCCTTCAGGCCCGTCATGTACTTCGGTCTCCTCGTCCTCTTCTCCCTTGCGGTCGCGTCGATCGGCACCATCCTCCTCCTTCCGGCCATCCTGAAGGTCGATGACGATGCCTCCCGGCGAAGGCGGGAGAGAAAGATCCGATGAAATTCCCGGGATTCCTGGCGAGGCTTCGCGAGGGGAAGCGGAACCGCATCCTCGCCGAGCGGCCGATCGCCGACGAGGTCTGGGCCTGGGCGCTCAAGGAGCACCGCATCCTTTCGGGGCTCGATGCCGGTGAGGTCCTCGCCCTGCGCGAGCTCACGACGCTGTTCCTCGCCGACAAGGTTTTCTACCCGGTCCGCGGCCTCGAGCTCGAGGAGGACATGAAGGTTTCCATCGCGGTCCAGGCCTGCCTCCCGATCCTGAAGCTCGGTCTGGATTGGTATCGGGGCTGGAGCTCGGTCATCGTGACTCCCGAGGAGTTCTCCATCACGAGGAAGGACGTCGATACCGCCGGCGTCGTCCACGAGTACGAAGACGAGCTTTCCGGCCAGGTCCTCGACCTCGGACCCGTCGTCTTTTCCTGGAAGGACGTCGAGGCCTCCGGTTGGGGCGACGGCTACAACGTCGTCATCCACGAGATGGCCCACAAGCTGGACGAGCGGGACGGCGACATCGACGGCTGTCCCCCCCTCGGCCGCGACATGAGCAGGGCGGACTGGCGGGACGCCTTCACGGCGGCCTTCGAGGACCTCACGGCGGCCCTCGAGAGGCCAGCGTCGGGAAAGCGGCACGGAAAGCGGAAGCCCCGAATCGACGAGTACGCGGCGGAAAGCCCGCCCGAGTTCTTCGCCGTCGTTTGCGAGTATTTTTTCGAGCGCCCGCTCACGCTAAAGAATGAGTATCCGGCCGTCTACGAGCAATTGAGGCTCTTTTTCAAGCAGGACCCTGGCGCAAGGGTGTAAAGCCACGAAGTTACGCGGGACTTGCGCGGCGCAAGGGTGTAAAGCTTCGGAGCGAAGCGGGACTTGCTGTGGCGCAAGGGTGTAAAGCCACGAAGTTACGCGGGACTTGCGCGGCGCAAGGCTGTAGCGGGAATGCCGTGAAGCAAAAGCTGACCGACGCCGATATCATCAAGCTCTGGAACCAGGTCTACAACATCTCGCGCGCCATGCTGCACGACGGGACAGAGGCCGAGGACGCGACGCAGGAAATTTTCCTCCGTATCGTCGGCAGCCTGTCCTCGTTCAGGAACGAGTCCACGATCGAAACCTGGGTGTATCGGATCGCCCGCAACTACCTTCTCGATTCGTCGAGGCGGGGCTTCGCGGATACGATCTCTTTCGAAACTTTCGCCGAAGACGTCGGTGACTTCAGGTCCTATGTTGGCGAGCTCGGCCTTACGAGGGAGGAGGAGGCCATCTACGCCGATGAGGTCAAGGTCGGCTGCACCCTGGCCATGCTTCAGTGCCTGGACGCCGATGATCGGTTCGTTTTCATCCTTGGAAACATCTTCGGGTTCGAGGGCGCCTTGGCGGCCGCAATCTGCGAAATTTCCGAGACGAACTATCGCCGGAAGCTCTCGAGGGCGAGGAAAAAGCTCGTCAACTTCATGCGCGGGAATTGCGGTCTCATGAACGAGAACGCCTTCTGCCGGTGCAGAAAGCGCCTTACGATCGCTTTCGATCGGGGCCGCATCGATCCTGAACGGCTCCTCTACCGGACGGAAAACGCCAGGATTCGAGATTATCTCGGAGAAATGAACGAGATCGACGAGATCTCGAGGATCTTCCGGGATAACCCCTTAATCGACAAAAGCGAGCTCTTCGATCCGCGTTTCCGTGAACGTTTCGCCATCCTGGGCGACGGCGCCTCTATTTCATGACGAGGGGGGCGACGATTCCGATGGCCGCCCCAAGTACCGTCGTCGAGACGGCCATGACGGGGAGGGCGCTCCTGTCGAGCTTGAAGACCAGGAAAGCGAGGGGGACGAGCATCATCCACGCGACGACGACGCCGTTGAGCCACCGGAGTGGGACGAGCGTTACGTTCGGGATGAGGAAGCCGAGGAAGAGCCAGAAGAAAAAGGCCGAGAGGATGAAGAGCGGGTCCAGTTTTCGCAACGCCATCGGCGCCACGTCGATGACCGCGGCGGCGATGCCGAGCCCTGAACATACGAGAAAATTCTGCATAAAGACTCCTTGGTTATGCGCTGGTATAGGATTAGACGCGGGGCCTCGGGTTTTGTGACGTGATGGATGAAAATTCTCTTCTTTTTGTCCAGTCGCGGCGGCTCCCTGCTACCGCGCTAGCTCCCGGCTATCGCGCTAGCTCCCGGCTATCGCGCTAGCTCCCGGCTATCGCGCTAGCTCCCGGCTATCGCGCTAGCTCCCACTTCGTCTTTTCCGGATCGTCGGTATAGATGTAGATTTCCTGCCTCGATATGTTCCCTCGGATGACGAGTCTCCACCCCCCGTTGATCGGGAAGAACTTCACGTTCTGGAGTCCCTTCCCGATGACCTTGATCTCCCCGAGGGAAATCTTGGAGACCTCGGAGAGGTCTTCCGCCTTGTCCACGATGGGGACGGCCGCGTCGATCAGGGTCGTGTGGCTCCTCGTGAACTTCCCGCCCGCGCGATGGAGGCTCACGAGTGGTCGCCTTCGGCTGCGGTGATCTTGGCGTTGGCCCTCGAAAGTATGGCGGCCCCGACGGTGACGACCGCGATGCTCGCCATCCTGACGGCCCCCGCGACGGGGGAAAAGCCCCGCCATTCCCCGAAGAGGACTATGCCGACGATCACCGCCCCGACGGTCGACACGATCGTGAACAGGGGCGCCACGAGGCTCGCCTTGCCCCGTTGGTAGCCGACCTGCAGGAAGGCGGTGCCCGCGGTGCCGGAGAGGTTGACGGCCAGGATCAGGAGCCAGAAGGGGAGGGCCTTGAAAGCCGCGAGGAGGCCCGGCACGAGGTTTTCGGTCGAGATGTATCCGGCGAGGACGTAGGAAAATATGGCCGTGATGCAGGAGGCCACGCCGGCGGCGACCGCGAACGAGATCCCGGAGTTCCTCCGGCTGCCCCGCGAGGAAAGAAGGACGGGGGCGACCATCGCAGCCACGAGGACGGCGATGAAGGCGATCGGTCCGGGGGAGCCCAGGCTTGCGGCCACCCTCTCGGGACTCCGGTCGGTGGAGGAGTCGGGGGAGGTGATTCCGAGCCCGATGACCCCGGCGACGATGAGGGCGATGGCGACGATCTCCTTCCTCGAGATCTTCTCGCCGAGAAGCCGGCTCGAAAGCACGACGAGCACCACGATGCCCAATCCCGAGAACGGGGTGACCAGGGATATCGAGCCGTAGCGTATCGCCGCGAGGTAGATGTAGTACTGGACCGAGGTGAGGAAATAGCCGATGAACCAGGGAACGTTCGTGACGAAGTTCAGGATGTTCCTGAAAAAGCCCTGGTTTTCGACCCTCGGGAGGGCTTTGGCGCCCTTTCGTTCGAGGATGAACCCGACGTTCAGCATGGTATAGGCGAGTATCGCAAGGAGGACTGCAATGATCTTATCGCTCATGGCGCTCCGGATGAGGTTTCACGGCTTCATCATACTACGACGGCCTGCGCGAGGAAAGCCGGCCGGGTCATGCCCCTACTTGCCGCGCCGCTCCCTCCCGTGGGAAAATGGGGCATGGGAAACGCTGAAAAAGTCCTCCTCAAGCTCGTCTCGAAGGCCGTCTGGGACTACGGGATGATCCGGGAAGGCGACCGGGTTCTGATCGCGGCCTCGGGAGGCAAGGATTCCACGAGCCTCGCCTTCGCCCTTGCCGAGAGGAGCCGCTATTCGAACGAGCATTTCGAGTTCGCCGCCCTCCATATCGCCTCCGATTTCTGCAACTGCTGCAAGAAGGCCAAGCTCGAGGCCCTCTTCTCCTCCTGGAACGTGCCCTATTCCGAGCTTTTCGTGCCGGTCATCGGCCGGCTCAAGCCGGGAAAGACGATGAACTGCTACTGGTGCTCGACCCAGCGCCGCACCGAACTCATCAAGTACGCGACGGAACACGGTTTCAACAAGATCGCCCTCGGCCATCACCTGGACGACATCATCGAGACCCTGTTCATGAACATGATGCTGAAATCCGAGATTTCCACGATGCCGCCCGTGATGGCATACGAGAAGTACCCGGTGACCATCATCCGTCCCCTCGCCCTGGTGGAGGAGAGGCAAATCCTGGCCTTCGCCGAGGAGAAGGGCTTCGGCCGCGCCGTCTGCACCTGCCCCTACGGCCGGAATTCCAAGCGCCGGGACATCCGCAAGCGGATCGAGGCCCTGACCGGCGGTTCGGGCGACACCAAGCGAAACATCTTCGAGTCGATGAAGCACGTCAAGGACGGGTATCTCACTTGAAGAGGTGAGGGGTGAGGGGTGATGGGTGAGCGGGAAGAAAAGAGGGGACGTGGAGCGATTAATGGTGAACGGGAAGATGAAGAGGTGAGGGGTGAGCGGGAAGAAAAGAGGGGGCGCGGAGCGGTGAACGGGAAGACGAGGAGGTAAATCGTTGATGTATACAGGGTCGAAGAACATGTCTGCGGGGGCTTTCAGGGGACTGGCCGCCCTCTGCCTTGCCGTCGCCCTTCTCGTCGGCGCCGCAAGCGCCTCGGGGGTCTTCCTGCGGGGCGACGGCGGCATGGCCCGGGGCATGAGCATCAGGGGCGAGAGCTTCGACTATGCGACGGGCGGGGTCTACCGCTGGAACGCCCAGCGGGTGGTTTCCGAGGGCGTCGGCTGGGACTTCTTCACCCTTTTCATCGCCTTTCCCGCCATGCTCTTCGCCGTTCCGCTGGTCGCCAGGGGGTCGTTCCGGGGGAGGCTTTTCGCCGCCGGGCTTCTCGCCTATTTCCTCTACCAGTACCTCGAGTACGCGACCTACTGGGCCTACGGCCCCCTCTTCCTGCTCTACATCCTGATCTTTTCGTCGAGCCTCTGGGGCCTCGTCTGGCTGGTTTCGGGCATCGACGTCCCGTCACTCCCGGGGCGGTTTTCCGACCGATTCCCCCGGCGGGGCATGGCGGCGCTCTGCTTCATCCTGTCGGCGGTGCTTCTTGTCATGTGGCTTTCGATGATCGTGAAATCGATGGGCGGGAAGACGGACGGGGTGCTGCTGGGGGAGACCACCCTCGTCGTCCAGGCCTACGATCTCGGCCTCGTCATTCCGCTTGCCGTCTTTACGGGGGTCATGGCGCTCCGGAGGCGGCCATGGGGCTACTTCCTCTCTTCGGTCTTTGTCGTCAAGGCGGTGGCGATGGCCTCGGCCATCTGCGCGATGCTCGTCTCCGCCTGGAACGTCGAAGGACGGCTTGAGGCGGTTCCTTTCGCGATTTTCGCCTCGGCGGCCGCTGCCGCCCTGGCGCTCGGGATCAAGATGTACCGGAATGTGGTGAGAAATGAGGTGAACGGTGAACAGTGAAGGGTGAACGGATTTTAAGAAGTGAGCGGTGAGGAGTGAGCGGAGCATCGGCGATATCCCGGGAATCTTTCGTGAAATCAACGCGATTCTCGAAAATTTCCTTGACATCGTAGCGTCACGCGCTATCTTTTCCCCTCACCCCTCACCCCTCACCCCTCACCCCTCACCCCTCAATTCACTTGATTTCTTCGAACAACCAGGTGCTGAGATAGCGCTCGCCGGTGTCGCAGATGATCGTGACGATCGTCTTGCCGGCGTTTTCCGGGCGGGCTGCTACCTTGAGGGCGGCCCAGACGTTCGCGCCTGCGGAGATGCCGACGAGGATGGCCTCTTCCTTCGCCAGGCGTCGGGCGGTGTTCCCCGCATCGATGTCGGTTGCGAGGATGATTTCGTCGACGATCTTCGTGTTCAGGGTCTTCGGGATGAATCCCGGGGCGAGGCCCTGGAGCTTGTGTGGGCCGGGCTGGCCGCCCGAAAGGACGGGGGAGGCGGCCGGCTCGACCGCGATCGCCTTGACTCCCGGCTTCCGGGACTTGAGCACCTCGGCGATGCCGGTGATCGTTCCGCCGGTGCCGAATGCCGCGACGACGATGTCGACCTTGCCCTCGGTATCGCGCCAGATCTCCTCTGCCGTCGTTTTCCGGTGGATTTCGGGGTTGGCGGGATTTTCGAACTGCATCGGCATGAAGGATCCCGGCGTCGAGGCGACAAGTTCCTCGGCCTTGGCGATCGCGCCTTTCATGCCCTTCGCTCCGTCCGTCAGCACGAGTTCGGCGCCGTAGGCGGCAAGAAGTTTCCGGCGCTCGATGCTCATCGTTTCGGGCATCGTCAGGATGATCCGGTAGCCCTTGGACGCCGCGACGGCGGCGAGGGCGATTCCCGTGTTGCCGCTCGTCGGTTCGATGATGGTGACGCCTGGTTTCAGCACGCCGCGCTTTTCGGCGTCCTCGATCATCGCCAGTCCAATCCTGTCCTTGACGCTCGAGAAGGGGTTGAAGGACTCGAGCTTCGCAAGCACGGTCGCGTTGGTTCCTTCGGGCGTTCGGATGCGGATCAGCGGGGTGTTTCCGATCAGGTCGGTAATTTTCTCGGCTATTTTCATGGTTCCTCCAGGGAAGTCAGTCGTGCGATCCCTATCCGGATCGCCATTGTTATTTAAACTATCAACTCGATAGCTGTACTAGTAGTATAAGGCCTCTTTCGCGAAAAAGCAACTCCCCAATCGCCCCTGTGCCGAAAAAGGAAAAACACGCCGACGGGCTACCCTTTGACGCCCCTCGCGTGGTCCCGGTATACTCCCGAAATGGCCGTTTTCAATCAGATCGCGATTCTCTTCATCCTGATCCTCACCGGGTGGGCCGCGGGGAAACTGAAGCTGTTTCCCGACAAAGCCGTCTCCGGCATGTCGAAACTCCTCATGGACGTGACGATGCCGGCCCTCATCATATCCTCCATGCAGCGGCCCTTTTCCCTCGAACTTTTAGGCGAGTCCCTCTCGATGCTGGGGATATCCTTCGCCATCTACGGGGCCTCTTTCGCGATCGGTGCCGTGGTGCCGATCCTCCTCCGGGCCAGGCGGGGGGAGCGGGGGGTGCTCGGGTACGCCATCGTCTTTTCGAACGTCGGCTTCATGGGTTTTCCCGTGATCGAGGCCCTCTACGGCCACGACGCCATTTTCCGCGCGGCGATCTACAACATCCCGTTCAACCTCTTCTCCTACTCCCTCGGCGCCTACATGCTCGCCCGGGACGGGAAGAAGCCCCTCAGGTTTTCCCCGATGCTTTTCGTCAATCCGAACGTCGCCGCGGCCGTCATCGGCTTCGTGCTGTTCATCGCCGGCATCACCCTGCCGGGCCCCCTCGGCGGCGCGGTCGAGCTCGCCGGATCGACGACGACCCCGCTTTCGATGCTGCTGATCGGTGCGATGCTGTCCCAGGGAAGCATCCTGGGCAACCTGGGCAAGCCTCGCGTCTGGGCCGTGTCCGTGGTGAGGCTCCTGGTCATGCCCGTCCTGGTCTATTTCGGCCTGAAGGCCACGGGCGCCCACGGCTACGTTCTCCTGGTGCCTGCGGCCATCGCCGCCATGCCCGTCGCGGCGAATACCCCGATCATGGCCGAAAGCTACGAGGCCGACTCCCTGACCGCCTCGTCCGCGGTGACCGTCTCGACCCTGCTCTCGGCCGCCTCGATCCCCCTCATCGCGGCCTTCCTCCTGAAGCCCTGACGCCCCGGCCTTCGCCGTCGGGTCCGGGCCCATAGCCGAGGCGATGTTGACGGTTGGATCGGCGGCGCGGTACACTCGTTCCCGGAGGATCTGATGAACGAAATGTCGAAACGGGTCGAGCCCGGTCTTCCCCGTCTGCGCGATGCCGTGATCGAGGAGCTGACGAGCCAGTATTCGCTCGAGCGCATCACGATGGAAGAGTTCGAAACCCGGGTCGACGCGGCGAACAGCGCCCAGACGAGGGCCGGACTCGAGTCCCTCCTTTCCGACCTTCCGGCCCTTCCCTCCAAAGGCCCTTCCGATGCTGCCCTCAACGACGAGTCCCTGCCGTATCGCCTGAATCGGGGCGAGGTCCCCCAGACGGGGGCGGCGGTCTGCGTCTTCTCCGGCACCGAACGCCGGGGAGTCTGGATCGTGCCGAAACTCCTTTCGGTCCTCAACGTGTTCGGCGGCTCGAAGATCGACATGAGGGAGGCCGAGCTGCCCCCGGACGGCGCTGTCGTCGACGTATGCTGCGTCTTCGGCGGAACCGAGATCGTGGTCCCCGAGGGGGTGAACCTGTCACTCGAGGGCTTCGGGTTCTTCGGCGGCTTCTCCCGCCACGGTCCGGAAAAGCGCTACCCCGGCGCTCCGACCATCACCGTCAGGGGCATCGCCTTCTTCGGCGGCGCCGACGTGAAGGTAGCCCGCTGACCGGCAGATCGGGCGGCTAGTCCCAGACGGCGGACGGTACTTGACCATCCGCCCGAGCCGTCCCGAAGACGATTCACATAACGAGGAGCCGAACAGTGCGAATACATCTCCTGGGGCCATCGGGCTCTGGCACCTCGACCCTCGGCAAGCTGGTCGCCGACCGCTATGGCTATCCCTGGTTCGACTCGGACGATTTCTTCTGGTGCAGGACCGATCCTCCTTTCGTGAAAATTCGGGAGAGGGAAGAGCGGATCGATCTGCTGAAGAACGAGCTTTCGGGAGGCTCCTCGTGGGTCTTGTCCGGCTCGATCATGGGATGGGGCGACTTCCTGAAACCCTTTTTCGATCTGGTCATCTACAAGTACGTGGAACCCGAGGCGAGAATGAAAAGGATCCTCGCCCGGGAGATCGAGCGATATGGGAGCCGGATCGAGCCGGGGAACGACATGTACCAGAAACACCTGGAATTCATGGATTGGGCGAGGCGGTATGACACCGGCGGCATGGAGATGAGAAGCCGCATCAGCGAAACCTCCTGGCTGGAAGGTCTCGAATGCAAAAAAATCATGCTCGCGGAAGACATGGCGCCCGGGCTCGAACTGGAACTGGTATCGAAAGAAGTGGACCGATTATTGAAGGATTCGGAGCCGGTCTGAATCGGACGGCGGAAGGGAAACGAGGATGAGTTCAATCACACTGTACGACAGGATCCATGATTCGAATATTGAAGACATCGGAGAAGGACGGGTCGAGATCGATCGGTATCTCGCGACGGCTGAAAACGATCCGCGGATGGGGATCTCCCTGATCATCCCGATCGTGGGGAATTCGGAAAACTATCGGGAGCTGGTGAACCGGTTCGAACGCGTCGAGCCGGACCAGTATTACTATCCCTTCGGAAATCTGCACATAACGGTCTTCGATTTCATCCAGGGAAGCGCGGACTACCGCAGGGACGAATTCCTGGAAAAGACATTCCTGGAAATCTCGAGGGAGGCGGTCGAAGCCGTCGGACCTTTTGCCATCCATTTCCGGGGGGTCGCGTTCAGCAGGGGAGCCGGGATACTGAGAGGCTACGACGGCGATGCCCTGATCTCGATTCGAAGAAATATCAGAAGCCTACTAAAGGAGCGGGGAATCCGGAACGACGAGCGCTACGAGTCGGAATCGGCCCACGTCACCTTCACCCGGTTCAGGGCCGCGCTGAGGAATCCCCCTCTCTTCCGCGAAACCATCGAGGCCTCCCGCTCTTTCGACCTCGGGGACGAGGAGGTTTCCTCCCTCGAGCTGGTCGAGCACGACTGGTACAACCTACTGCAAAGGAAAAGGGTCATCGCCCGCCCCGTCACCTCGTGGGGAAGTGGAGCTTCGCGATTTTCGGCGCGATGACGACCCGGCAGTAGCCGGCGTAGGGATGCAGCTCGAAGTAATGCCGATGGTACTCCTCGGCCGGAAAGAACTCCTCGAGCTTCACGATCTCGGTGACGATCGGCGTCTTGAACCCGGACTGGGCGGACTTCCTCGATTCCTCGGCGATGGTCCTCTGGGCCTCGTCGGCATAGAGGATGATCGACCGGTACTGGGATCCGACGTCGTCCCCCTGGCGATCCTTCGAGGTGGGGTCGTGGGCCTTCCAGTAGGTTTCGAGGATGCTCTCGAGGCTCGTCCGCTCCGGATCGAAGCTGACCTTCACGGTCTCGGCATGACCCGTCGTTCCGGTGCAGACCTGCTCGTAGGTGGGGGCGGGGACGGTGCCGCCCGAGTATCCCGGGATGACGGCCGTGATCCCGGGCAGGCGCTCGAAGACGGCTTCCATGCACCAGAAGCATCCCCCGCCGAGAACGGCATAATTCGCTGATTCGTTCATCATATGACCAATATACGATCCCCCGGGGCCAGCGCATAGGGGAACCCGCGATTGACTCAAAACCCGTCGTCGGCTAGAACCATTCCATGGATGAAAAGGCGAGACTTCCCCAACTCCCCCCGGCCGATGCCGTCATCGCTCTGGCCGCCGACGCGGGCAGGGTAGTACTCGAGAGCGGGGGCGAGACCTACCGCGCCGAGGAGACGATGGGGGACCTGTGCCGCGGATTCGGCGCGGGCGATCCGGAATGCTACGCGACGCCGACCGGCGTCATGCTCTCCGCCAGGGACCTCCGGGGCTCGGAAAAGACGGCGGTGCGCCGGGTGAAGACCCGGGGAATCAACCTTGAGCGGGTGACGCGGACGGAGACCCTCAGGAGAGGGACAGCCCTGGGTCGCATGGAGTTCGAGGCGGTGCGGAGGGAACTCGAATCCATCGAATCCTCAAGGCCCTATCCCCTTTTCGCTCAAGTCCTGAGCTCCGGGGCGAGCGCCGCCCTGTTCGCCCTGCTGTTCGGAGGAAGGCTGGACGACGCCGCCGTAGCCTTCTGCGTCGGCGCCCTGCTCAGGTTCTGCCTCGCCTTCCTCGCCCGGCTCCGCGTGGCCGATTTCTTCTCGAACGTCATCGGCGGGGTCTTCGTCGCTTCCTTGAGCCTCGCTGCCGTCCGGTTCGGCCTCGCCTCCAATCTCGACAAGACGATCATCGGCGCCCTGATGCTCCTCGTCCCCGGCATCCCGATCGTGAACGCCATCAGGGATACGATAGCGGGCGACCTCGTCGCCGGGCTCGCCCGGGGCGCCGACGCGGGAATCACCGCCGCCGCCGTCTCGATCGGCACCGGCATCGCGATCAAGACCTGGGACGTCGTCTTCGGCCCCGCCTCCCCGGCCGTTTCGGTCGTCGAGGCCGGTTTCATCCTCCAGGTCATCTTCGCCCTCCTCGCCACGGCGGGCTTCGCCGTCATCTTCAACCTGAAGCCGAGGGACATACCCCTCGCCGCGATCGGCGGGGCGATCGGATGGGGGCTCTACCTCGCGGCGAGGTCACCGGGAGGATCCGAGGTCGTCGCCTTTTTCGCGGCCTCCATCGGCATCGGGTTCTACGCGGAGACCGCCGCGAGGCTCCTGAAGAAACCGGCGACCGTCTTCATCGTCTGCGCCATCATCCCCCTCGTGCCGGGAGGCGGGATGTACTACACGATGGACGCCGCCGTCAGGGGAGGGCTCGAGCGCTCGCTCTCCCTCGGCTACAAGACCATCGCGGTGGCGGGGGCCATAGCCGTCGGCCTCGCGATAGCCTCCTCGCTTTTCCGCATCCTGTCGACACGACCCCGGGCCTCCTGAGTCCCGTGCTTTACACGTCCCGCACCTCGGTATAGAGTGGCTTCACGATGATGAAATACGTGCTTCTCCTGCTGTTCGGTGAACTCTTCGCGGCGAGTTCCGTCATCATGATCAAGGCCTCGACGATCCACCCCGTGCTTCTCGCCTCCTATCGTCTCCTCGTTTCGGCCTTCATTCTTTTGCCCTTCTTTTTCCGCGAGCTCAAGAAACGGGGGCTTCGCCTCGACCGGGAGACGATAAGGCCGTCGATCCTGCCGGGCATCGTCCTCGGCCTCCACTTCATCACCTGGATCGCGGGTGCGAGGATGACCTTCGCCGGAAACTCGACCCTGATCGTGAACATGGCCCCCGCCGTCATGCCTCTTTTTCTGTTCGCCCTTTTCCGGGAGAGGATATCCAAGGTCGAGGGCATCGGCACGATGATCACGATGGTGGGCGTCGTCATCCTCGCCTCTACTGATTTCAGGTTCTCGCCTGGGCATTTCTCGGGCGACGTCGTCTGCTTCGTCTCGATGCTGCTTTTTACCTTCTACCTGTGCCTCAACAAACGGAACAATCCCAAGGCACTCCTCTGGGTTTACCTCGTCCCCCTCTATCTGATCGGCGGGGTGTTCTGCTTTCTCGTATCCTTCGCTTTCGTGAATCCCTTCACCGCTCCCGTTTCGACCATGGATATCCTCATGGTCGCCGCCCTCGCCCTTGGGCCGACGATGATAGGGCACTCGATCATGAATTTCTCGATGACGGTTCTTCGGCCCCAGACGGTATCGCTCATCAACCTTTCGCAATTCGTGTTCGCGGGCATCATGGGATTGATCTTTTTCGGCGAGATACCGGCATCGATCTTCTATATCACCAGTCTTTTCATGGTGGCCGGCGTCGCCGTCATTGTCCTGCTTGGCAAGCGGCTCCCTGTCGCTTCGAGGAAGAAAGCCTAGCGGGGTTGTGGAAATTTCGATGCCCCGCTAGGCCGAGTTCCTGTCGGACGACTCGCCGCTCGAACGCGGATGGGAGTTTCGGTAGGCCCTGGGGGATTCGCCGACGAGCCGACGGAACACGCGGGCGAAGTAGTTCGAGTCCCCGAATCCGGCCCTGAACGCGATTTCCGTGATGTCGAGCCTCGTTTCCCGGAGCATGTCCTTCGCGCGCTCCACGCGGACCTCGAGCAGGTAGGCGATCGGCGTCTTGCCGGTGCATGACTTGAAGTGCCTGAGCATGCTGCGTTCCGACACGGCGCCTATCTCGGCGAGAGTTCCGAGGTCGATCGCCTCGCGGTAGTGGTGTTCGAGGTAGCTGACGATCTTGCCGACCCCCATGACGCTCGCCGCCGCGCTCTCGCTCTTGCCGGCGTAGAATCGGCAGAGCTCCACGAGGAGGCAGGCGAACGCACCCGAGGCCGCCGGTATGCGGCCTTCCTTGCAGGCGGCCAGTTCGTCCGAAAGCGAGGCGATGCGCGCCGCCGTTTCCTCAAGCTGAGGCGGATTCATCGTGAGCCGGGAGGCGACCCCGGCGAGCTTCCTCGCGTTCGGCTCGAGCCTCACGAAGGCCTGGTAGGAGGGGAGGCCCGTCAGCTCGGGAAACCTCCTTATAAAAAAATCCTCCCTGAACAGGATGTTGGCCAGGCGGAACCCCCGCTCGCTCCGGTAGCCGTGAGCCGCCGTCGGCGGGATGATGAAGACCGTTCCCGGATAGATGGGATAGCTCCCGCCCACCAGGAGGTGCTCCCCCGATCCCTCGAGAATGACGACCAGCTCGGTGAAGCTGTGGGTGTGCATCCGGTTGTTGCAGGTGTTGGCGTACATGACCGTCAGCGGCAGCTCCCGGTCGGGGAAGATCGAATCGTCGATGTTTTCGAATTCCATGGCGATATCGTGCTTGAATATGGCGAGCAAGTCAAGGAAGCCGGACAGAAAGGGACGTACAATGTCGCCACAGGGGGCTGACAATGACGACGGCGGAACGTTTCAGGACGACGATGGATTTCGGGAAACCGGACAGGATCCCCTGCATCGAGTGGGCCTCCTGGTGGGACAAGACGATCGACCGGTGGAGGGGCGAGGGCCTCGAGCAGGACCCGAGATGGACCGGCGAGCTCTTTTCCAGCTTCGGCCTCGACCGGCACGACCAGTTCTGGATTTCCGCCATCGGACCGGACTGCCCCCCGCCGCCCTCCCACGGGGCCCCGAGGATCCGCTCCGCCGAGGAGTTCCGGGCCCTCCTGCCCCGGCTCTACCCGAACCGGCTTCCCGATCGGGAGGGCCTCGAGCGTGCCGCCGAGATCCGGGCGAAGGGCGACACCATTCTCTGGATGACCCTGGACGGCTTCTTCTGGTTCCCCCGGGATCTCCTCGGGATCGAGCCCCACCTCTACGCCTTCTACGACGAGAAGGACCTGATGCGCGAGATCAACGACCGCCTCGCCGACTGGATGCTCGAAACCGTCGAGAGGGTCTCGAGCATCTGCGTTCCCGACTTCATGACCTTCGCCGAGGACCTCTCCTACAACCTTGGGCCCATGATCTCTCGCGAGTGCTTCGACGAATTCCTCAGGCCATGCTACGAACGGGTCGTCCCCGAGCTCAAGAAACGGGGCATCCGCGTCATCGTAGACTCCGACGGTGACATCAGCGAGGCGATACCGTGGTTCATCGATGCCGGGATCGAGGGTGTGCTTCCCCTCGAGCGCCAGGCGGGCGTGGACGTCGGCGCCCTTCGAGAGCGATTCCCCAAGTTCCTTTTCATCGGAGGCTTCGACAAGATGGTCATGCCCAAGGGAGAGGAGGCGATGAGGGCCGAGTTCGAGAGGCTTCTGCCGGCGATGCGGAAGGGAGGCTTCATCCCGTCGGTCGACCACCAGACCCCTCCCGGGGTTTCGCTCGAGAACTACCGGATCTACGTATCCCTGCTTCTGGAATACTGCGGAAAGGCTTTATAAGTTCCTCGAAGCTTGTTGGTAGGGCTATGGGATACCTGGCCTCGCATAAAGCCATTTCAGGCACGGGCAAAGCGAGGCAGGTGATCCGGTCCCTTCCGAAGCGGGTGGCTCTCGATCGAAGCCAGGAATCCCCCATGGTCTCAGTCAGATCCGCAAGCGGGAGCCCGGCTCGCCACGTCCAGATCGACTGTAACCCAATGGGGCTTGAATGGTTTCATGCTTCAACGGCGCTCCCCGTTTACTCGGCGCTTCAAACCAACAAGCTTCGAGGAACTAATTACACTTTTCCACGAGGAAGAGGACCTCTCGGTGGGGCGTCTTCGTTTCACTCGTCCACTCGTTGGTCCATCTCATGCCGGACATCACGTTCAGCCGATAGTCGATGGCCTCGGCGTGGACGATGGTTCCGGCCCCCGAAAGGATTTCCCGGAGATCTTCGAGCGAGGCTCGGCCCGCCGAGCTGTAGGAGAGTAGGACGTAGCGGGCCCTTACCTCGCGGACCAGCCGCTCAATCGCATCAGCGACGAGGTAGCGTCCCGAATCCCCCTTTCTGAAATCCTCGAAGACCGAGCCAGACTCGGGATCGGCGGAGTCGGCGCGTCTCATGGCCTTGCCGAAAAGCTCAGGTTTATCGTTGAGGCAGATGCTCGTCCAGAGGTGGTAGTAGGCGCCATACCGGACCCTCGAGGGAGGCATCCGGTCGTTGTTGGATCCGTAGGGCGGATCGAAGTAGGCGAGGTCGGCCTCGACTTCGGGTAGAAGCTCGAAGATATCCTTCCTCGTCACCGAATGGCCGGCCGGGGGGCAGGAAGCCGGAATGAGGCGGGGAACCTCGAGCCTCAGCTCGTTGAAGGATCTCCTCGACCATTCGCGCAGGTATGAGGCGTAGTGGCCGATCGTGGAATCCACCCGATCGAGGGCCAGGATGAGGCTCGTGAGGAGCACTGAGCGTTCGATGCCGTCGAGGCCCATCCGGTCGATTTCCTCCCTGATCGCATCGAGCCTCATCGTGTTGCGGACCTGCCAGGGTTTTTTGAGGCCGTCCATCCCGACCGAAGTCCCCGTTCCGGGCTCCGCCCCGTATCGTTCGGTGAACCAGCCCCGCTTCCCTTCAAGGGAATTGAGGTGGTCGATCAGGGGACGATAGTGGTCGGGACCTCGGTGATCGAGGAGATAGCAGGTCGCGAAGGTTTCGGACCAGACTGCCGAGTCGTTCGCAATCACGCGGTACCCCGACCGGGCGAAGGCCTGGGACACCCTGGTCGTGCCCGAGAATCCGTCGAGGACTGTCCTCGCCCCGGTCTGGCCGGCGAGGTCGAGTATCCTCGGGATGATCTTGAGCTTTGAACCGGCGTACTTGATGCCCTCGGTGACCGTCGGCTCGCGATCGGGAAGCGGGGAGTTTTCTGTTTCGGGAATCACGTCTTCCTCAGGCCAGGTGCTTTTCCAGCCAGTTGACGAGATCCTGGGTCGCTTCGTCGCGGTTGATCTCGTTCAGGATTTCGTGCCGCCCGCCCTCGTAGAGATTGTATTCGATGTCGGAGATCCCAAGCTCTCGGTAGGCCGAGGCGAGGGCGAGGAAGCCCTTCCCCTCGAGTCCGACCGGATCCTTGGAGCCCGCGAAGAGGTAGATCGGCAGGTCGTGCGGCACCCTCTTCCGGTTCTTGGTTTTTCCGATCTTGCGGAGCCCCTTCGTCAGGGTGAGGAAAAAGCTCGCGCTGCATTCGAAGCCGCAGTAGGGATCGTTGACGTACTTGTCGACCTCGGCCGCGTCGCGGGAGAGCCAGTCGAACGCCGTCCGGTTCGGGGCGAAGGGCTTGTTGTATTGCCCGAAGCTCATCTTCGTGAGAAGGGGACTCGGCCGCGAAGTCCCGCGGAACAGGATGATGATCCGGGCGATGAAGGCGGCGACGGGGAGGAGAGGATCGGCCTTTCCGTTCGTTCCCGAGAGGACGGCGCCCGAGATTTCCTTGCCATATTCCTGGATGTAGCGCTGGACGATGAAGGAGCCCAGGGAATGGCCCATCACGAACAGGGGCTTGCCGGGGAAGTCGGCGGCGATGATGCCGGACACCATCCTCGCGTCACGGACGACGGCCTCGAAGCCGTTTCCCGCACCGAGGTAGCCGGCGTTTTCGAGCGATCCCGCCGTCTTGCCGTGTCCCCTGAGATCGTGGGCGTAGAGGGCGAACCCTTTGTCCGTCAGCGCCTTCGCGAGGCGTTCGTACCGTGTCGCATGCTCGGCCATGCCGTGCACGAGGTTCACGATCCCGCGCGGCTCTCCCTCGGGCAGCCATCTGTACGCGTAGATCGTCCAGTCGTCGGAGTCGGTGAAATTGAGGGTTTCCGATTTCAAGATTCTGCCTCCTCGGCTTCGATGTAATTCTCGATCATGGCTTTCGTCGCTTCGCGGTGAAGGGCGATATCCCCGTAGAGCTTTCCGCTCTTCCTGATCCTGCGTTCCTGGGTCGCGAAATCCGTCTCGGCGAGGCCGAAACGGGCGGTGTAACCCTCCTTCCATTCGAAGTTGTCCATCAGGGTCCAGTGGCAGTAGGCCCGAACGTCGACCCCGTCGTCGAGGAGGCGCTTCACCTGGAAAAGGTGGTCGAAGATGTAGCCTGACCTGAACGCGTCGCGGGAATCGGCCGTTCCGTTTTCCGTGATCAGGATGGGAAGTGCGTATTCCTTCCAGGTTTTCGCGCAGACGATGTAGAGTCCCTCGGGGTAGATCTCCCAGTCGAGGTCGTTCCGCGGCGTTGCGGGCTTCGGATACATGCGCGTTCCGGAAAAAAGGTCCCTGGAGTAATAGTTGACGCCGATGAAATCCGCGAAGCCTCGGGGCTTCCCGTCCTTTCCTCGTTCTCCTCGGCCGTCGGGATGTCCGAGGCCGATCGGGAAAAGCTCCCTGCCGGTCGTCGTCCCCTCGAGGAAGGTCCGGTGGAAGAGGAGGTCGGCCGCGTTCATGAAAAGCCGGGTCGTGATCCGAGAGTCGGCGGGCTCGAACACCCTCAGGTGATGGGCGCAGCCAACCATCGAATCGGAGAAGCCGAGTTCGGCCCTCATGCGGTGGATGATGCGGTAGGCCTTTCGGTGCGCCCGAACGAGGTTCCGCGAAACCCCGATGGTCTGGATCAGGGACCTGTGCTCGGGAGGCCAGTTGCCCTGGAAATAGCCGCCGGTCACGTAGACGTTCGGCTCGTTGATCGTCACCCAGATCGAGGCGAGGCTCCCGAGGTCGCGGACGACCCGTTCGACGTAGCGGGCGAATCGGCCGATGCAGGAGGAATCGAGCCAGGAGCCCGAATCCTCCATCCAGAGCGGATTCGAGAAGTGGTGGAGGGTGACGATCGGCTCGATCCCGGCGGCGTGGAGCTTTTCGAGCTCATCCCGATAGTGGGCTATCGACGGGGCGTCGAATTCCCCCTCGCGCGGTTCGATCCTGCTCCACTCGAGGCTCAGCCGATAGCAGTCGAGGTTCATGGCCTTCATCAGGGCGATATCCTCGTCGACTCGGTTCCAGTGGTCGCAGGCGACGAAGCTGTCCTTCCCGTCCTTCGTCTTCCCCGAGCGGCTGAAGCGGTACCATGAATTGTTCTCGTCGCCCCCCTCGATCTGGAGGGATGCGGTGGCCGAGCCGAGTTTGAGACTGGCGGGAAGGCTGAACGGTTCTCGCATGGCACCCCGAGACGGCCCGGCCTTCGCGGCGGGGCGTCGGCTCAATTTTACGGTACTTTGCCGCTTTCGGCAATCGGATTTTTTCCGTATGGGCATGGGTTCCTCGAAGCCTGTTGTTTTTCCGTTGCGCTTCCCCCCGATTCGCTCTATACTTCGCGGCAATGATTCGAATCGGGATAGATACCTTCGGCTGCGATGCGGGAAAATCGGGCGTCAGCCTTTATATCAGACAGGTCCTCAATTACATGCCCCAGCCTCCCGACGTGGAATTCGAGGCCTTCGGTCTCGAGCTCGAGAAGGTAGCCTTTCTCCCCGAGGGGAGGCGGATCGGCTTCATGCCCGTTTCCTACTATTGGGAGAGGAACCGCATGAACCTTTTCTGGCACCAGTTCCTGCTTCCGATCATCGCGAAGCAGCGGCACTATTCGGTTGCCTTTTTTCCCGCGGCGACGAGGAGGCTGGCTCCGAACGTTTCCTGCCGCTCGGTCGGCACGATTCACGACCTCGCACCCTGGCACTTCCGCAAGCCGCGGACGGTGTTCAGGGAGTTCTACCGGGATTCGGTCGTTCCGAACCGGATCAGGCGCCTCGATCGGGTGATTGCCGTGAGCGAGGCCACGAGGAAGGACCTCGTCGAGACGATAGGCGTCGATCCGGAGCGGATCACGGTCATCCACAACGGCATCGACCTCGACCGCTACCGTCCCCGGGACCAGGGCGATCTCAGCATCATCCTGATCCAGCCCTTCGCGATCAAACGGCCCTACATTCTCTACGTCTCGCGTATCGACCATCCGGTCAAGAACCATGTGACCCTGATTCGGGCCTTCAACATCTTCAAGAAGAAGACGGGAGCCCCGCACAAGCTCGTGTTCGCGGGCTCGGATATGGACGGGGCGAACGTGGTTCACGAGGAGGCGAGGTCCTCCCCCTACGCCGACGACATCGTTTTTACCGGCTATTTTCCGCCGGAGAGCCTTCCCATGCTCTACGCGGGGGCAGACATCTTCGCCTTTCCCTCCCGGTTCGAGGGCTTCGGCGTTCCCGTCGTCGAGGCGATGGCCTCGGGGATTCCCGTCGTGTGCTCGAACATCTCCTCCCTTCCCGAGGTCGCCGGCGACGCCGCCATCCTCGTCGATCCGGACGACGCCGCCGGGTTCGCCGAGGGATTCGAAACCCTGATGAACGACCGCGCACTCTACGCCCTCTACCGCGAAAAGGGAATCGTCCGCGCCCAGAGCTTTAGCTGGTCGGCCACCGCCGATAAAACCTTCGAAACCCTGATGCAGCTCGCCTCGGGCGGGTGAACGTCCAACTAACCGTTTCCTGACCGTTCTCTCACCCGAAACGAACGCCCTTCCTCTAGGCTTTCGTCATGACCCGTGAACGATCGGGCGAGCTTACGGCGGCCTGGAGACGGGCCGTGGACCGGCTCGTCTTTGCCTATCAACCCATCGTCGAAGCCTCGACCGGCCGTGTGTTCGGCTACGAGGCCCTCCTCCGCGGCGTCATCGAAGCCGGCTTTCCCTCCATCGGGAACGTTTTCGACAGCGCCTTCCTCGACCGTGCCCTTTTCCCGCTCGACCTTTCCTTGAGGGAAAAGGCCTTCGGACCGCCGGCAAGGGCGGGATTTCTCGAGAGTGGGAAACTCTTCTACAACATCGACAATCGGCTTCTCCTCATGCCCGACTATGCGGCTGGCAACACGATCGTCATCGCCGAGAAACTCGACATTCCGGTGGGGAACATCGTCTTCGAGATTTCGGAGCGTCACGAGGTCGGAAGGGCGGCAGGCTCCATCGGGGTGATCGAGAACTACCGCAGACAGGGTATCCTCATCGCCCTGGACGATTACGGCGCGGGATACGCGGGACTGAAGCTTCTCTACGACTCGACCCCGGACTATATCAAGATCGACCGTTTCTTTATCAGCGGGGTGTCATCCAATCCGAGGAAGCGCTACTTCGTCGGGAGCATCGTCGCCATGGCCCACGATCTCGGCATCCCTGTCATCGCCGAGGGGGTGGAGACCGTCCTCGAACGGGATGAATGCGTCGAACTCGGCTGCGATTATCTCCAGGGCTACTACGTTGCCATGCCGACGGTCGATATCGGCGAACTCTCCCGGTTTAGGGAGCGGTCCGGGGTAGCCCAGGTTTCGACCAGCCCGCGCCAGCTCGTGCTGATCGCGGGTTAGGGACGCGGCCACTTCGTGCTTTCGTGGTGGATCTTCTCCCGGCTGAAGAAAGAGTAACCACGAAACCACGAAAAAGATACGTAAGGAAGTATATTTTTAAGAAAAGATCCTTCCTTTCTTCTCATTCGTGACTTCGTGCTCCTATGTATTAAGTCAAGCCGCG
>DBTK01000037.1:18161-38032 GCA_002307015.1 Spirochaetaceae bacterium UBA1318 | reverse complement strand
CGCGGCTTGACTTAATACATAGGAGTCACGATAGGGAAAGATTCTTTCTGGTTTGCTTTCGTGCTTTCGAGTTTTTTTGGTTCTCTTCTCCTTTTCTGAAGAATATTTTGCCACGAACGCACGAAAAAATGAGAATAGAAGGAAGACGAAAGTTCTTTCCTATCCCGTTTTTCTTGGCGTTCTTTGCGGCCTTGCGCGGAAGTTCTTAAAAGGTCTCGCGCCAAGGTGCAAAGGACGCGGAGGAGAGGATATCCATCCGATTCTATTTTTCGTGCTTTCGCGTTTTCGTGGTTCTCTTCTCCTTTCCTGAAGAATATTTTACCACGAAATCACGAAAAGAATGAGAATAGAAGGAAGACGAAAGTTCTTTCCTATCCCGTTTTTCTTGGCGTTCTTTGCGGCCTTGCGCGGAAATTCTTAAAAGGTCTCGCGCCAAGGCGCAAAGGACGCGGAGGAGAGGATATCCATCCGATTCTATTTTTCGTGCTTTCGAGTTTTCGTGGTTCTCTTTCCTTTCCTGAAGAATCTTCACCACGAACGCACGAAAAAGATGAAAATCGAGGAATACGAAAGCTCTTTTGAGCCTTGGCGTTCTTTGCGGCCTTGCGTGAAATTTCCTCTTCCTGACGTAAAAGAGTCTCTCGCGTCCATCAATCCCGATTGCGGAAGGCCCGGGGGGAAATCCCGAAGCGCTTCCTGAAGCCCTTCGAGAAGGCGAGCTGGTCCTCGTAGCCCACCGAGTAGGCGACGCTCGCGACGCTCAAGTTCGTATCGGCAAGTAGCTCGCTCGCCTTCCTCATCCGGTACTCGACGATCAGCTCCTTCGGGGTTTTGCCCGTCCTTTCCCTGACGATCTTCGATAGGTACTTCCGCGAAAGCCCGATCCTGGTCGCCATCGCCTCGATCCCTGCCCCGTGGCGGGAGTAGTTCTTGCCGATGAACTCGTTCACTCCCTCGATGTAGGCGTCGGTTCGGGTTCCCGGGATGAAACTCGCAGGCTCTCGGGCGAGTGCCGACTTCATGTCGGCGAGGATGCGATAGAGGAGGGCGAGCTGGCCCAAAGCCTCGCTCGTCGCCGAAAGGGCGGCCACGTTTCTCCGGTAGGTTTTCGCGAACGCCGAATCCTCCCCGCAGGTGAAAACCGACCCGTCTTCCGGCACGCCGATGCCTCTGGTGACCTCGGCTGCCTTTTTTCCCGAGTAGGCGAACCAGGCGTAGCTCCAGGGATCGGCCTCGTCGGCGCGGTAGCGGGCGAGTTCCCCCGGCCTGACGAGAAAGCCGTCCCCCTGTCCCAGTATCCTCTCCCCGCCCTTGAGGAAGACCCTGCCGCGACCTTTCAGGATGTAATGGACGAGGAAATGGTCCCGTACGCCGTTCCAGGAGTGGCCGGGCCTGCAATCCTCCTGCCCCGCGTAATAGAAGACGAGATCCTCGGGGCCGTTTCCCGTTGTTCCGTACATGGCTTCAATTTCCCGATCGTCCGGAGCCCTGTCAAGGGTGCGCCCTGAAATTTCGCCGATAATTCGTTCACCCCAAGGCGACATTTTTCCATATCGAGGCGACATGGGGCCATACCGCCTGTCTCGATCGGGCGTATACTGATTGGGCTACGAACGGAGGTTTTTACATGAAAAAGATAGCGTTTATCGGCGCGGGAAGCTTTGTGTTCACCCGGAATCTCGTGCGCGACATCCTGACCTTCCCCGCCTTCAGCGACTGCCATATCGTCCTCATGGACATCGACCAGGCAAGGCTCGGCTATATCGAGAAGGCGGTGAAGAAGATCGTCGATGCGGGAAAGTATCCCGCGAAGGTTACCGCGACGACCGACCGGAAGGAAGCCCTCATGGGCGCCGACGGCGTCCTGATCACGATCCTCGCCGGCAACGTCGACGTGTGGCGGTACGACGTCGAGATCCCGGCCAAGTACGGCGTGGACATCAACGTCGGCGATACCCGCGGCCCCTCGGGCATCTTCCGGGCCCTGAGGACGACCCCGGTCATGCTCGACATCCTCAGGGACGCCGAGCGCTACTGCCCCAACGCCGTCGTCCTCAACTACACCAACCCCATGGCCATGCTCTGCCGGGCCATCCAGCAGGTCTCTCCGATGAGCGTGACCGGCCTCTGCCACTCCGTCCAGGGCACCGCCGAGATGCTCGCCAAGTGGATCGGCGCCCCGATGGACGAGGTGACCTACCTCTCCGCCGGCATCAACCACCAGGCCTTCTACCTCAAGTACGACTGGAAGGGAAAGGACGCCTATCCCCTCATCCGCGAGGCGATAACCACGAGGCCCGAGGTCTACAACGAAGAGCAGGTGAGGAACGAGATGTACCTCCACCTGGACTACTACGTCACCGAGTCCTCCGGCCACAACAGCGAGTACAACGCCTGGTTCCGCAAGCGTCCCGACCTGATCGAGAAGTACTGCACCCATGGCACCGGCTGGAACCCGGGCGTCCACGCCTATATCCTGGACGAGTACCTCAAGCGGAAGGATTCCTGGGTGACCGAGATCAACGACTGGCTCAAGGAGCCCAAGGTCGAGCTCGAGCGCGGCAAGGAATACGCGGCCTACATCTTCAACGCCATCTTCGGGGACAACACGATCTTTGAGTTCAACGGCAACGTCCGCAACTTCGGCCTCATCGACAACCTTCCCGAGGGCGCCTGCGTCGAGGTTCCCGTCGCCGCCTCCAAGCGGGGACTGGCGCCCGAGCACGTCGGCAAGCTTCCCGACCACCTCGCCATTCTCGTGAACACGAGCTCCCGATGCGAGGAACTCGCCGTCGAGGCTGCCCTCGAGGGCGATCCCCGCAAGGCCTTTCACGCGATCTGTATGGATCCCCTGACCTCGGCCGTCCTTTCCCTCTCCGAGATCAAGGCGATGACCGACGAGATGTTCGAGAAGAACAAGGCCTACCTCCCCCAGTTCAAGAAGCTGAAATAGTGGCACTTGACACCCTATACCGATCGGTATAGGGTGTTTGCATGGATGGGGAACAGACCGGCAACCGAGACGTCATCATCGACCGGGCACTCGCGCTTTTCTCGGCCCGGGGCTACGACGCCGTCGGCGTACAGGAGATCGTGGAGGCGGCGAGCGTCACCAAACCCACCCTCTATCACTACTTCGAAAGCAAGCGCGGCCTCCTCGACGCCCTGATCGAGCGCGAGGGTACCGGGCTCGTCTCTTCCATCGGGACAGCGGCAGCCTACTCGGGCGACCTCCCTCTCACCCTCGAAAGGATAGCCTTCGCCCTCACGGCCTTCGCGCGGCAGGATCCGGAGTTCTACCGCTTCCTCCTGGGCCTCTATTTCGCCCCGCCCGAAAGCGAGGCCCGCCAGGCAAGCCTTCCCCTCTTCGTCAGGCTGAACGGCATCTTCGAAACCCTGTTCGAAAGCGCTTCCCGCGATCACGGCAACATGAGGGGGCGCCAGAAAGGGTACGCTGCGGCCTTTTTCGGAACGCTCAACACCACCATAGGGCTTTTCCTCGTCGGCTCGATCGAACTTACCGACGAGCTTGTCCGCGCCGCGGTGAGGCGCTTCATGTACGGCATTTTTTCCTGAAGGCGATCAACAAGCTTCGGGACGGAACGGTTTTGCATTTTTGGGTACCTACCGGTAGGTACCCAATAGGACGACGCAATCGAAACGACGGAGGACTGCATGAATTCATGGGCACGGGACGCGATCTTTTATCACCTCTATCCACTGGGGGCCTGCGGGGCTCCGAGGCGGAACGATTTCCGGTCCGAGCCGGAACCGAGGCTCTCGGTTCTCGAGGGTTGGATCCCGCACATCGTGGAGCTCGGCTGCACGGCCGTCTGGCTCGGTCCGGTGTTCGAGTCGACGGCTCACGGCTACGACACGGCCGACTACCGCACGGTGGACCGGAGACTCGGCAGGAACGGCGACCTGAAGCGGCTCGTCGGGCGTTTCCACGAGGCCGGAATCCGGGTCATCCTCGACGGGGTGTTCAACCATGCCGGACGGGATTTTCCCCCGTTCCGCGACCTAATCGAGAAGGGGGAGGCCTCGCCCTATCGGGGATGGTTCAGAGGCGTCGATTTTTCCCGCCGAAGCCCTGAGGGAGATCGGTTTTCCTACGAGGGATGGAACGGCTGCTACGACCTCGTGAGGTTCGACCTCGGGAACGGCGAGGCGAGGTCCTACCTTCTCGATTCGGTCAGGACCTGGTTTTCGGATTTCGGGATTGACGGCATCCGCCTCGACGCCGCCGACTGCGTCGACCTCGGCTTCCAGCGGGAGCTCGCGGCCATGGTCCGCGGCATCGACCCCGAGGCCTTCCTCATGGGGGAGATCGTCCACGGCGATTACCGGACCTGGGCGAACGGGGAAACCCTCGATTCGGTCACCAATTACGAATGCTACAAGGGCCTCTGGTCGAGCCACCGTGACGGGAACTACCACGAGATCGCCTGGTCCCTGGACCGGCAGTTCGGCCCGTCCGGGATGTACCGCGACCTCCCGCTCTACGCCTTCGCCGAGAATCACGACGTGGACCGGGTGGCGAGCCTTGTCGGGAAGAAGGCCCAGCTCTATCCCCTCTACCTTCTTCTCTACACGATGCCGGGGGTTCCCTCGGTCTATTACGGGGGGGAGTGGGGTCTGCCGGACAAGAGGCGCCCCGGCGACGACAGTCCGGTCCGACCGGCCCTCGACGGGATCGAAGCACATGGAGCCGAGCCCGATCTGGCGAGGGCCATCGGCCGGTTCGCCCGGGTTCGCGCCGGATCCTCGGCCCTGAGGAGGGGAGACTACCGGGGCCTCCTCGTCGAGCCCAGGCGTCTCGCCTTTTCGCGAAGGCATGGGGATGAAACGGTCGTCGTCGCGGTGAGCGCCCTGGATTCCCCAACGACCGCGAGGATACCGGTGGGCGTGCCAGACGGGACGGTGTTCACGGACCTCCTTAACCCAGGGCACCGCTACACCTCCTCGGGCGGGAGCCTGACATGCGGCCTCGATCCAGCCTGGGGCCGGGTCCTCTCGACCCGCACGGCGTAGAAAAAGCGGCTTTTTTGTGCTACCCTTCAGGGGTCCGTCGGGGTCCGGAAGCGGACTGCGATCGGGCCTGAGCACGAGCCCGGAAGGGCTGAAGGGGACGATATGAATATCGTATTCGCCACCGATACCTATTGGCCGAGGGTGAACGGCGTGACCGTTTCCATCTCAACCTCGAAGCGCTCGCTCGAGAAACTCGGCCATTCCGTTTCGGTCATCACGAACCTCTATCCCGACGAGGATGAGGATTACGGCAAGGGGGTGGATTCGAGGCCGGACGAGCCGAACGTCTACCGATTTCCCTCGATCGGGGTATTCGTGTCGAAGGAAGACAGGCAGATTTCGCCCTTCGTGTACGACAAAATCTTCTCGACCCTCGACACGCTCAAGCCGGACGTGATCCACGTGCACACCGAGTTCGCGATCGGGGTTCTTGCGAAGCTCTACTCGAGGCTCCACCGGGTGCCCCTCGTCATGACCTGCCACACCTACTACGAACAGTACATCAACTACTACATCCCCTTCCTGCCCAAGAAGATACTGAAACGGTTCGCCTGCAATTTCACCCGGCAGTACTTCGCCGACGCCGATGTCCTCATCGTTCCGGCCGACCGCATCAGGCAGGTCCTCGTCTCCTACGGACTCACCGACGCGAGCTACCGCCTGATACCGACCGGCCTCGTCAGGGAGGACTTCGCGCTGAAGAGCGGCGAGGCCCGAGGCTTCAGGGACGACTTCCTCGCCGACCATCCGGCCGCCGTAGGGAAGCGGATTCTGCTCTTCGTCGGCAGGGTTGGCCACGAGAAGAACATCGACCTCCTCCTCAAGGTGATCGAGATCCTGAGGACCACCGAGAAGGACATCCTCCTCGTCGTCACGGGCGACGGGCCCTACCGCGAGGAACTCGAGAAAAAAATCGAGAAGCAGAACCTGGGGAGCCTCGTCGAGTTCACCGGCTACGTCGACAGGAGGAAGCTCAAGTACCTCTATTCGATGGCGTCGGTCTTCGTCTTTCCCTCGGTGACCGAGACCCAGGGCCTCGTGACGATCGAGGCCATGATCTGCGGAACCCCGGTCGTGGCCGTCGGCGAGATGGGAACGAAGGACGTGATGGCCGGGGACAACGGCGGCTTCATGGTTTCCAACGACGCCGCCGAGTTCGCCGCCCGCGTGAGGGAACTTCTCTCCGACGAAAAGCTCTACGCGATGAAAAAGGAAGAGGCCGCCGCCTACGCCGGGAACTGGACCATCGATCGGATGTCGACGAAGCTGCTCGACGCCTACCGCGACGCCGTCACGATACGCGCGTCAGGTACCCGGACGCTTCGGGCCCGCATCTCCCGCTATTTCAGGCGGAAACGGGTCAGGTAAGTTCTGAAAATTCCGCCTGACCGTCCCGATGCTGCCCGCGATCGGGGTGTTGAAATGCTTCGTCATTCAACATCCTGCTAGACGACCGACAGCCGGGTAACGCGGGGCGGAGCGAGGTAGGCCGTTCCAGGCCCGAGAAGGCCGTAGAAGGCGCGAAGGTCGAAGTTCCTCCCGCACGAGAGGGTCATCCTCTGTCCTTCGCCCGCGTCGCCGCCCCCGATGTCCGCACCCTCAAGGATCTTGCGTTTCAGGTCCTTCGCCGCGACGGCGAGCCGGACCCCTCCCTTCCTTCCCAGGGTGATCCCGACATGCTCGTTCCGGCAGTACTGAGAAAGCGCCTCGATCGCCCTCTCCGTCCAGCCTGAGGGAAGGGAGAGCTCGACGTCGAAGGAGTCGAGACTGCCTTCCTCGTTCTCCTCGATTCGGACCAGGAACGGAGGCGGCGAGGAGGCGAGGGCGTCGAGGGCCTTTTCCCGGTCGGTCACCGAGAGCGAGACCTCCGTGTGGCCGAAGGCCGGGACGGTTTCGCCCTTCCTGTCGGCAAAGGAAAGCCTCGCCGATAGGAGTACGGGATCGAGGGCGGGAGAGGCGGCGAGGAGGGATTTCAGCAGGAAGCTCTCGGCGTACTCGAGTCGAAGGGCGGCAGAAGCCGGCAGGTCGACGACGACTCGGATGACCGATGCGTTCCGTTTCTTCTGCATGAGACCCTCGAGCTCCCTCAGGTAGGCGGCCCGGGGCGGGACCGGTATTTCGTGGTGAAGCAGGGCCTGCCTTTCGGCCGCTTCGGTGCATGCCCCGCAGTCCGCGCATCGATCGAAGCAGTAGCCCGGATCGTGTCCGGAGCCTACCTCGAGGAACCGTTCGTGGAGGAAGGCGGCCTTCTCCACGCTGCCGCTCTCGAAACGGTAGAAGGGGAAGGGGTGGTCCCTTCCCTTCGCTTCGGTGAAGCCGGGACCGATCAGGCCGAGCTCTTCGGCCCTCTCCCTGAACCAGTTCCAGGCCCCTTTCGAGAGGATGCGGTCGTAGCAGAAGCCCTTGGCCGCCCCCTCCGCGAGGATTCCGGCCATATCCCCTCCGAGGGCGAGAACCTGGGTCAGGCAGTACTCGTCGAAAAAGGTGGCGAGGCGGAACTCGAAGCCCCCCGTTTCGACGGCGGACTTCACCGGCCCCACGATTTTTTTCCATTCCCGCTCGTCCAGGACGAGACGCTCGAACTGGAGGGGGGTGAAGGGCATGCGGACGAGGTATCCGAACGAGAAGAGGATTCGCACGCCCGACCCGGCTGAGGCCTTGAGATCCTTCAGCTCTTTCGTGAAAAGGGCGAATTCGGCCATATCCTCCGCGGTTTCGAGTCCTGAGAGTATGTAGAAGAGCTTGATCTCCCTCATCTTGCGGTCGAGGAGGCGACGGAGCACGAGCCTCACGTCCTCGTCCGGGAGGGATTTCGCGTAGTAGGCCCTCATCCTGGAGCTGATCCCTTCGATCCCGAGGGTGAAGCTTCGCTTGTCGGCGGCGATCTCGGCTTCGAGGAGGAGGGGGGTGCGGGCGAGGATGTCGACCCGCTGGCTCATCGCGTTCACCCGCTCGAAGCGGCGGTTAAGCTCGAGAAGGAGCTCGAAAACACCGGAGTGGGTGTTGAAGTTGAAGCTGTAGAGCTCGACGGTTGAGGCCCCCTTTTCCCGCCTCTGGGCCTCGGCTGCCGAAAGGACGGTCTTGGCCGGGAGCTCCCGGTAGGGCCGCCTCTCGTTGCCCTCGAAGCAGAAGCTGCAGAATCCCGGACAGCCCCAGGAGATGGCGAGGCGGGCCGTCGAGGCTTCCTCGGAGGGCAGAACCGGCGCCTTCGCGATCGGTGCGAGGAGCTCCGCGTCGTGGCAGATGGCGGCGCCAACCGGCGGGTCGTTCACGGCTGCTCCCGTGACGAGGAGGGGTCCCGTCCCGTTCCCCGTGATCCCGGTGAGGAGGCGGGAGGCTTCGATGAGGAGTGCTTTTTTGCCAGGGACTTCGGCCGCCGGAACCGAGCCGGAAGCCGCAGAAACCGCTTTGGCGGCTGCACCGGAGGCCTCGGTCCGGCTGCCGGCGAGAAAGCCCACGAGGGCGCCGACGAGGCCCTCGCCCTCGCCCGAGAAAACCGCGTCGACGAAGGAATCCCCGCCGGGCTTGAAGAGGGATTGGGATGCCCTGGCGTTCGATCCGCCGAGAACGACGAGGGGAAAGCCGCCATCCCTCTCGGATGAAAAGAGGGGAAGGCCCGACCTGGAAAAGAGGAAAGGGAGGTTGATAACCTCGAGGGTGTAGGCGTTCGAGATCAGGACGAGATCGAAATCGACGATGGGTTTCAGCGACCCGACGCCAAAGCCCAGTCCGATGCCGTTCCTGTCCAGAATCTCCCGGTCGGAGAACGAGGGGAAGAATCCCAGGTCGATGTAGGCCCCGGGCAAGGCTCGCCGGCACTCGTCGAAAAGGAAGGAGTGGGGGCTCGACCGGACGACGTCACGGAACGGGGAAAGCCGGTAGATGAGGATTTTGAAACCGGCATTTCCCCAGCGAGGATTCCCGAAGGCGTCGGCCGTATCCCGATCGATGGAAGGAGAAGAGGCGGCCGCGTGAGGTTCGGACGAACCGAAGGGCCCTCGGGTGAGGGCATGGAGCGGAGCCGTCGAGAGCTCATGCCAGCGGGATTCGAGGGTTTCAGGCCCCCCCATGAGCGCGATCTCCCCCGCCCGAACCTCGGCGCCGTCTCTTCTTTCCGCCCTGGCCGCCCGTTCCCTTGTCGGGACGGTTGCCGTCGGGGGCCCTGTCTTGGGGGTTCACGCTTCCGCCCCTCGCCCCGGGGTTGGGATTTCCCCTGTCGCCGGGGTCCTGATTCCCACGTCCCTGGGGGTTGGCCCCCGGAGCTCCTTGGGATCCCGGGGATCCCAAGGATCCCGGGGATCCCAAGGACCCTGGTTTTCCCCGGGATTGGCCCCGTTTCCGGTTGTTCGAGCCCTGATTGCCACGTCCCTGGGGATTGGCTCCCCCCTGGTTCGCCCGGCTCCGATCGCCATGGCCCGTCCTGTCCTGACCGTCCCTTCCTTGGGGCGGAAAACCGCCCTGTCCCGGGAAGGCTTCGCGGGGCTGGCGGTCGGCATCCCGTGGCTGCCGATCGCCGTCGAGGGGCGCCCTGTTACCCGGATTCTGGTCGGGGCCGTTTCCACCTTTTCTCCCGGGGTAGCGTCCGTTCCTGCCGTCCTGTCCCCGCGAGCCCGTATCCGATCCGCGCGGACCTCGGCCCGGGCCGCCATACTGGGGGTTCGCTCCGCCGAACGGGGAATTTCCCCCGCCGAAAAGGGGATTCGGTCCGCGCTGCCTATCCTGGCCGGGGTAGGGGCTCCTTCGATTGCCCCTTGAATCCCTGTCGTCGATCGGGCGGCGGGATGGGTTCGAGGTTCGCCGCCTTCCCGGACCGTCGACGCCTCGCCTCGAATCGGCGCGCTCGATGGCCCTGCCCCTGTCGTTTCCGGGCTGGCGGAGGGGAGTGTCGCTCCCGTCGGGGGTCTGAAGGGCCGCGGGATCGATGAAGCTCCCGGCGTAGAGGAACCGTTCCGCTATCTCGATGCGGAGCGCCCGCTCGATTTTCTGGATGCGCGGCTTTTCGGATTCCGAGGTGATGATGATGCTCACCCCGCGCTTCCCGGCCCGGGCGGTCCGTCCGGCGCGATGGAGGTAGCCGTCGGGGTCGTCGGGCACATCGAGGCTGACGATCAGGTCGACGTCGGTGATGTCGAGGCCCCTGGCCGCGAGGTCGGAGGCGATCAGGAGGGGACATCGTCCGGCCTTGAAATCGTCGATGGCCTTTTTCCTGTCTTCCTTGGCGGCCGAGCCGAACAGGCTTTCGACGGGGTAGTCGTGGAACCGGAGCTTGGAACAGACGGTTTCGGCCTGGCCAGGCGCGTTGACGAAGACGAGGGTCCTGATCGGTTTGAGCGCCGAAAGGACGGACCTGAGGGTTTCGATCTTTTCCCGCGGATCGACCGCGATGTAGTAGTGGAGGATGTCGGTCTTGAGGGGACCCGCGTTGCCGAGCTTGATGGCGACCGGATCGCGCATGTAGGGATCGGCGAGCTGGAGGGTCTTGGGGGGCATGGTGGCCGAGAAGAGCAGGAGCTGGCCGTTTTCGCGGCGCTTGTTCGCGTAGCCGGACATCTCCAGAATCTTCCTGACCGGATCCATGAACTCGGGCGAGAAAAGCCTGTCGGCCTCGTCGAGGACGATGAAGCCGAGGGAATCGGTCTTGAGCTTCTTGAGCTCCATAAGCTCGAGGATCCTCCCCGCGCTTCCGACGATGATCCGCGGCTTGTCTTTCAGGTTCTCGAGCTGGCGTTTGAGGTAGGAGTCGCCCAGGATGAGAAGGTGCTTCATCTTGATCTCGGCCCCCTCCTTCAGGTGCTCGAGTTCGTGGGCGACCTGGGCGCAGAGTTCGTGGGTCGGCGCGATGATGATGGCCTGGACGGCGGCGAGTTCGGGATCGATCCGTTGAAGGATGGGCAGGAGGTAGGCGAAGGTTTTGCCGGAACCGGTCGCGGATTGGCCAGAAACGTCGCTCCCGCCGAGGATGGCCGGGATGGCCCTCTCCTGAATCGGGGTGGGAACCTTGATTCCCCTCCGCTCGAGGGCGCCAACCAATGCGGGAACGACGCCGAGAGTCGTAAAATCTGTCATTATTCCTCCGAGTATACCCCACAAGGGGACGGTTATAGAAGCGTTGCAGCCCGATCGCACGCGGCGAGCAGGGATGGGAAAAGGCCGGTCAGTTTCCTCAGGTGCTGAACGTTCAGCTCCCTGGACGCGTTGGCGAGGTTAGTCCCGTACGCGACGATGGATGGACAGCGGTACCGTTCGCCGAGGTCGACGAGCGAATGGCCGTAGGAGAGCCACTCGTCGAGGAGGAGGGATCCGCCGATGGCCTCCCAGGCTGAACGGAGCGGTCCATGAATGGAATCGGCGAGGCCCTTCTGGGCCTCCGGATCGAGGGCCGCGATGTCGGTGTAGAAGGCGTTTTCGTCGGGATCGGGAATCGCCGCCGCCATCGTTTCGGGGGGGGAGTGAGCCTTGCTCCGGCCATCGGCGCTCGAGCCTGCCATCCTCGGTTTTTCGAGGGAGTTGTCCCGGCCGAGAGCCGAGGGCTTGAGCCCGCAGAGCGTGAACTCGAAGCAGGATCCGACGCCCTTTTTCGAGGTTACCGTGATCCTGCCGTTCATCATTTCGACGAGGCGCTTGGTGATCGCCAGTCCCAGCCCCGTGCCGCCATACTCCCGTCCTTGGCCTTCCTGCTGCCTGAAGGCCTCGAAGATCAGGGCGAGCTGGGCTTCTTCGATTCCGATGCCCGAATCCTTGACGGCGATGTGCAGGCCTATCGTCGGGGAGGGACCCGTTTCGTCCCGTTCGGCGACATTCACCTCGATGGTGACCCCTCCCTTATGGGTGAACTTGACCGCGTTGCCCACGAGGTTGAAGAGTATCTGCCTGAGCATCGTTTCGTCGATTTCGAGCGTCTCGGGAACCCCGGGATCGATGATGGTTTCCAGGGTGATCCCTCGTTCGCTCGCCTGAAGCTCGAAAACCGACCTGATGTCGTCGAACACCGAACGGACAAGGACGGACTCGTAGTCGACGTTGAGCTTGCCGGCCTCGATTTTCGACAGGTCGAGGATATCGTTCAGGATGGCGAGAAGGTTGCGGCCCGAGTTTTGGATGATCCTCAGGTACTCCTTGTTCTTTTCGTCTGCGGCGTTTCGGTACATGATCTGGGAGTAGCCGAGTATCGAATTGAGGGGGGTCCGTATCTCGTGGCTCATGTTCGCGAGGAATTCACCCTTCGTGCGGCTGGCCGATTCGGCTTCCTCCTTCGCCTTGACCAGTTCCTCCTCGACAAGCCTCCGTGTCGATACCTCCTGCTCGAGAAGGACGATCTTTTCGCGCTCGAGCCGCCTCTGGGCTGCCTGGACGGCCCTGCGCTGCCTGTCCGAGAGGGTTCGGGCGACATAGGCGATCGCGGCTATGGCGAGAGCCAGATAGAAGAGGTTCGCGTACCAGGACATCCATATCGGCGGCACCACCCTGATGGAGAGGGCAAGCCCCTCGGTATTCCACAATCCCTTGTTGTTGGTCCCCTTCACCCTGAAGACGTAGGAGCCCGGGTTCAGGTTCGTGTAGCTCGCGAAACGTCGGGTGCCGGAGTAAATCCAATCGTGATCGAACCCCTCCAGCTTGTACGCGTACTGGTTTTTTCGCGGAGAGGCGAAATCGAGGGCCGCGAACTCGAACGAAAAGAAGTTCTGCCGGTAGTCGACCTTGAAATTCCGGGCCATGTAGGCGGGTTCCGGAAGATTGGCTGGCTCATTGAAGATTTTGATGCCGGTCAGCGCGATCTGGGGTATGTGCGGGTTTTCGGCCAGATCGAAGGAATCGATGTAGACGAGGCCCATCATGCTTCCGAAATAATGCCTGCCCCTGCTGTCCCGGTATCGACCCGAGGTGAAGTCGGTGGTGGGAAGCCCGTCATCCTCGTCGACGACGCGGAATTTTCCCGTCTTCTGGTTGAAGAGCGAGAGTCCGGGGTTGGACGAGATCCAGAGCGTGCCGTCCGGGTCGGCGAGAATTCCCTGGACGGTATTGTTCGGAAGCCCGTCGGCCCTGGTGTAGTGGATGAATCCGTCCTTTTCGGGGATGTAGCGGTTGAGTCCGCCGTCCAGGGTGCCTATCCAGAGGTTGCCGGCATCGTCCGCGGTCACGAGCCGGGCCGTATCGCTCGAAATCGAAAGGAGGTTTTTCGAGTCGTGGAAGTAGTGGACGAAGTCGTCCAGCATGGGGTTGTACCGGTTGAGCCCACGGTTCGTACCGATCCACACGAGGCCCTTTCGGTCGATGAAGATCGAGTATACGAGGTTGTCGCTCAACGAACGGGGATTGACGGAATTGAAGGGGTGATGGGCGACCGAATTGTTTTTTCGGTCCCAGTAGTCGAGGCCGCCGTTGTAGGTGCCGATCCAGAAATTGCCCTTTTCGTCCTCGGCCATCGAGTAGATTATTTGATCGGCGAATTCGACGTTGCCGTCCTCGGTCCTCCCATAGGTGACGAAGGAATCCGTGCGGGGATCGTAGCGGTCCAGGCCGTCGTTCGTGCCGACCCAGAGCGTACCGCCCGAATCCGTGAGGAAGCTCGTGACGACGTCGTTGCTGAGGGATTTCGGGTCGGTCGGCGAATGTCGGTAGGTTTTTACCGTTCCGGTGGCCGGATCGTACCGGTTGACCCCTCCGTTGTCCACCCCGATCCATATCGCGCCCGACCTGTCCTCAGCGACGGCCGTGATCTTGCCTCGGGATAGGTGGACGGGATCCTTCGGCATGTTTCCGATCAGCCCGACGGGACGGCGCTTGGGGTTGTATTTCTGCAGTCCGCCACCGTTCGTCCCCATCCAGATGATGCCGGAGGAGTCCTTGAACAGCGAGTAGACGACGTTGTGGGAGATGGAGAACTGGTTTTCCGGATCGGCGAGATAGAGATCCTGGGTTCCCGTCGTGATATCGTAGCGAACGAGGCCTCCGCCCCAGGTCCCGACATAGAGCTCATTTCCGTCCCTGAGCAGGCAGTAGGTCCTGGGATCGGGAAGGATCGTCGTAGTGCATGAGCCGTCAGCGGTCGAGAACCGCACGAGACCCCCTCCCCATGCGCCGAGCCAGAGTGATCCCGATTCGTCGGGGAGGATGGTCATGATGTTGTCCGAGGGCAGCGCCTTCGGATTGGCCTTGTCCATGCGGTAGGCGGTGAAAGTCCCGGTGTTCTGGTCGTAGCGGTTCAAGCCGCCGTAGGTTCCGATCCAGAGGTAGCGCCCGTCGTCGTAGAGCGCCCGGACGACGTTGCTCGAGATCGAGGAGCTGGTTTCCAGGTTGGGGAGGAACCGTTCGAAACGACCCGTCTTCTCGTTCAGGCGGTTGAGCCCATTCTGCGTGCCGACCCAGAGCGCCCCCTGGTGGTCGCGGGTGATCGCGATGACGACGTTGTTGGATAGCGAGGAATCGTCGGCCGGATCGCTCTTGAATCTCCTGAACGTGGCCTTCTGTATGTCGAAACGATTCAAACCCCCGTAGGTCCCGATCCAGAGCACGTCGTCTGCGTCCCGGTACATGGTCTGGATCAGGTTGTGGGAAAGGGAGTTCTCGTTGTAGGGATCGTTCTCGTACACGACGCAGGAATAGCCGTCGTAGCGGTTGAGCCCCCCCTGGGTCCCTATCCAGAGGAATCCGCGGGAATCCTGACAGATGCTTGAGATCGATTTGTTGGAGATGCGCGGATCGGTCACGACCGGATCGAGGTAGATTTCATGGCGGGGAATCCCCGTTGAGACCTGAGGAGCTTGTGAAAAAAGCGGGGCGGTTGCAAGGATGATCCCCGCCAGAGTGGCAAGAAGCCGTACGGAGAGCCTCACGGATGGGCTTCCGTCTCGGGAAGGGTGAAGGAAATTCGGCTCCCCTTTCCCGCTTCGCTCTCGATCGAGAGCTTTCCCCCGTTCGATTCCACGAACTCCCGAACCAGCTTGAGCCCGAGGCCGATGCCGCGCTCTCGATTGGTTCCGTAGGTCCTGGCCGGTGTCGAGGCTCCGAACAGTGCCTGGAGACGGTCCGCGGTCATGCCGATTCCCGTATCCTCGACGGTCACCTCGATGAAACCGGGTCTGTCCCGGGAGGAAAAAAGCCTGATCCGTCCTCCCCGATTGGAGAACTTGATGGCGTTCGAAACGAGGTTTCGGAGAATCGCGTCGACGGAATCCTTGTCGGCGAAAGCGGAGGTGCCGGCAGGGATGGCATTCTCTATGACGATTCCCTTGTGTCTGGAAATCGGGGTGAGGAGCCTGACCGCCTCGGCCGCGTTGACGCCGAGGTCGAGGTTTTCCGGCCTCAGCTCGAAGCCTTCGATCTGGGTCTGGGACCAGGTGAGGAGGTTCTCGAGCAGGCGCGAGACGTTCCTGACCGAATCTACCGCGTCGCTCGCGTAGGACCGGAGCTTGTCGGCCGAAAGCTCATTGCTCTCGTTTTCCATCAGCTCCAGGAAGCTCGAAAGCCCGGACATCGGTCCCATCAGGTCGTGGGCGATGATGGAAAACATCTTCCGTTTGGCCTCGTTCGCTTCCCGAAGTTCGTCCTGGGCCTGCTTCAGGCTCACGTGGGCCTTCACTCGGGCCTGAATCTCGAAGGCGTCGTAGGGCTTGGTGATGTAGTCCACCCCGCCGACCAGGAAGCCGCGTATCTTGTCTTCCGGCTGGGTCTTGCCGCTCAGGAAAATGACGGGAATGTCCTCGGTCGCCGGATCGGCCTTGATGCGCCGGCAGATCTCGTAGCCGTCAATGTCGGGAAGCATGATGTCGAGGAGGATGAGGTCCGGGATCTGTTTTTTCAGGATTTCGAGGGTCTCGGCCCCATCGGTCGCGACGGAAAACGAGTACTCGTCTTCCGAAAGTATGTGATGAAGGATCGACAAATTCTCGGGAACATCGTCGACGATAAGGACACGCGGCGCCTTGGACATCCGCGGATTACCGCCCATACCGCATCTCGTTCCGAGATCCGTGCTTCGTGACGGCCCCGGGGCCGTCACGGCTGACGGACGATTGTTCGCTTTTCATGGAGTCCCGGAATCGAAAACGGTGCCGCCGACATCGAACCTGGCGGTGTCGATTCCCGCCCTGACCTTGGCGATGTCGGCCCTGGATCGGGCGGTTTCGGTGAAGGCGTAGGCGGTCGCTCCCCCCGACTGGGCGATATCGGCGCCACGGGCTGCGGCGAGGGCCGCGACGAGGGCCTCGCGGGCCTTCTCCGGATCGCGGGGCACGACGCCGGCTCTGGAAACCGGGACGGCCGCGGGGACGACGGCCTGGGGGTTGGCGAGGACATAGCGGTTGACGTCCCTGCGGAGGTTCTCGATCCCGTTCTTCTCGTTTTCGGTCTTGAGCGCCGAGTAGCGGAGGGCCGGAATCAGGTAGAAGAGGATGGCGAAGACGACGGGAACGACACCGAGGACGATCGTAACGAGGGGCAGGGACTGCCCGAAAAGGACGTAGGCGATCGCGTAGAGATAGGTGGACCCGGTGACGTGGGCCGTAGAGCCAGCGAGTACCGAGGAGCCGACCGTGAGGGCGTTGTAGAGGAAGTAGGAGCCGAACAGGATGTTGACCCCGTTGAAAATCCCGTACCAGACGTTGGACTTGGTCGGGTTGATCGAGAACCGTCTCTCTTTCTTGTAGGGGAGATCCACGCCAGGATCCGAGGTCCGAACGGTGTCAAAGGGCCTTTCGACCCGGTATTTTCCGCGCATGACGGCGTCGAAGGCGTAGTAGATGGTGCCCTCGTCGCTTACGCGGGGTTCACCCTCGAACTCGACCATGTAGCGGAGCAGTTCCTTCTCGGCCTCGGAATCGGATCGACCCGTGATCGCCATGAACTCGTCGGTCGTGATGATCCCTTTGTGCGACCGGAGGAACTCGATGACGACGCGGCGCTCGAGGGCGTCCCTGTCGGCGTTCGGGTCGCCGTCGCCGAAGACGAAGGAGAAGATGGCCTGGTGGATGGGCCGGCGCTTTTTCTGCCGCTTCGCGTATCTCCTCGCGTCGGCGGTGCCGTCGAGCTCGTCGAAGATGGCGCTGTAGAACCAGATCTCCATGAAAAACTGGAACAGCCTGCCCGCGATCATGAAGCCCATGATTCCGCCGCCGTCGTCCCTGGAGGAGCGGCTGTCGCTCGAGTTTCCGGCCACCGAGGCGGCCATCGAAACGAGGAGGGCGATGAGGGCGATCGCGAGGAACAGGACGAAGTAGCCGATGAGCATCACGACGATCCAGACCTTGAAGACGGCCGTTCCGACCTTGATGCCGACGGTCTTGAACCGTTTCCAGAATCGCTTCAGCCCGGGAACGAAACCCCGGTAGCGGCTCTTGAAACCCTCGGGAAAGGAGTAGAGCATCTCGCCCGACTGGGTGACCTTGAGTCTGGCGCCGAACTCGTCGGCGATGGCGGGGAGCTGCTCGTCGACCTGAACCTTGGGAAGTCCCGTCGAGGCGATGACGTCGGCGACGGTCGCTTCGTTGCGCCGGCTCCTGAAGACCTCGACGATCTGGGTTTTAACCTTGTCGGCGCTGTAGTCGTATACTTTCTTTTCCATCTTTTTTCCTGGGCACAACCTCGCGCCTTCGGACGGGTAGTCCGTCCGAAGCCTTACGTCATGCTATTCCTTTCCGTGGCAGTACTTGTATTTTTTCCCCGACCCGCATGGGCAGGGATCGTTTCTTCCGACCTTGGCGTAGGTCCTTCTGACCTGGGCCGCATCGGGGGTCGTTTCCCCCCGTTCCTGGGAGCGTCCCGCGTCGAACTGGCCCATCGTCCCGTGGGAGGCCGTCGCCGCGGCGACGACGACCTTCGGCCTCTGGGGCTCGGGGGCGCGCTCCTCCTGCCTTCGGATCTTGATGAGGAAGAACCGTTCGGCGATGCTCGTGCGGATTTCGTCGATCATCGTGTCGAAGATCTGGAAGCCCTCGAGCTTGTACTCGGTGAGGGGGTTCTTCTGGCCGTAGGCCCGGAGATATACCGCGTCCCTCAGGGCTTCCAGGTTCTCGAGGTGGTCGAGCCACTTGGAATCGACGGCCTGGAGGTACTGCATGCGGACGTAGTTGTTGAGGTTTTCCGGCCCCGTCAGGGATTCCTTTTCGGCCATGTCGGCCACGAGGCCGTCATCGAGGACCTTCCTCAGGCTTTCGCGGTCCGGCGCCCTGGCGTCGCTCCTGGGCGGGAGGACGATGCCGAGCCTCGCTTTGGCGAACTTCTGCAGGGTGACGTAGGCGAGGGCGGGTTCACGCTTGGCCTGCTCGTCGAAGTCGTCGAGGAGGTCCTCGACGATGTCCTCGCCGGTCATGGCGATCCTTTCCTTCAGGTTGGTCTCGGAGAGTATGCCGTCGCGCTGCTCGTAGATGAACTTCCGCTGCTCGTTGAGGACGTCATCGTATTCGAGGAGGTGCTTCCTGATCTCGAAGTTGCGCTCCTCGACCTTCTTCTGGGCGTTCGCGATGGCCTTGTTGAGCATGGGATGGTAGATCGGCTCGCCCGGTTCCATGCCGATGCGGCCCATCAGGCGCTTAATGTTCTCGCCGCCGAAGAGCCTCATCAGCTCGTCGTCGAGGGAGATGAAGAACCGGGATCGTCCCGGGTCGCCCTGGCGGCCCGATCGGCCTCGAAGCTGGTTGTCGATTCGCCGGCTCTCGTGGCGTTCCGTGCCGATGACGTAGAGGCCGCCGGCGGCCTTCACCTCTTCGGCGTCCTTCCTCCACTGGAGGTACTCGACGTCGAAGGCCTTCTTGTAGTCCTCGGGGCTCGCCTCGGTGCCGGCGCGCTTTCTGGCGCGGAAATCCGCGTTGCCGCCGAGCTTGATGTCGGTGCCGCGGCCGGCCATGTTGGTGGCGATGGTGACCGAACCCTTCGCGCCGGCCTCGGCGATGATCAGGGCCTCGCGGGCGTGGTTCTTGGCGTTCAGGACCTCGTGGCGGATTCCCTTCCTCGTCAGCAGGGCGGAGAGCTTCTCCGACTTCTCGATGGATATGGTGCCGACGAGGACGGGCTGGCCCTTCTTGTGGGCCTCGGCGATCTCGGTGGCGATGGCCTCGTACTTCTCGTCCTCGTTCAGGTAGATGACGTCGTCCTCGTCCTTCCTGGCGACGGGGCGGTTGGTCGGGATGACGACGACCTCGAGGTTGTAGATCTTGGCGAACTCGTTGGCCTCGGTATCGGCCGTTCCGGTCATGCCCGAGATCTTCTTGTACATGCGGAAGTAGTTCTGGAAGGTGATCGTCGCCAGGGTCTGGTTCCTGGCGGCTATCTTGATCCTTTCCTTCGCCTCGATGGCCTGGTGGAGGCCCTCGGAATAGCGCCTTCCGTAAAGGATACGGCCGGTGAACTCGTCGACGATCTGGACGAGGCCGTCCTGCACCACGTAGTCAACGTCCTTGTGGTACATGAGGTTGGCCCTGGTCGCCTGGGTGAAGTAGTGGATGTATTCGAAGTTGTCCTCGAGAAAGAGGGAATCCTTGATCAGCCCGCGTTTCATCAGGAGCTGCTCGATGTGGTTCATTCCCTCGTCGGTGAAGATGACCCTCTTGTTCTTTTCCTCGAGCTTGTAGTCGCCGTGGAGCTCCTCGCCCTCTTCCTCCCGGGGGTACTCGCCGGTTTTCGGGTTCTTCTCGACCTCCTTGAGCTGGGGGACGAGCTTGTTGACCTCGGAGAACTTGAAGGTATCGTCCTCGGCCGAGCCGGAGATGATGAGGGGGGTACGGGCCTCGTCGATGAGGATGGAGTCTATTTCGTCGACGATGCAGTAGTTGTGGCCCCGCTGGACGCGGCCGGCCTGGTCCCACCTCATGTTGTCCCTCAGGTAGTCGAAGCCGAACTCGTTG
>DBTK01000037.1:17753-17899 GCA_002307015.1 Spirochaetaceae bacterium UBA1318 | reverse complement strand
TTGTTGGTTCCGTAGGTGATGTCGCAGCCGTAGGAGAGGCGGCGGGCGTCGTTGTCCATCTGCGAGATGACGAAGCCGACCGTCATGCCCAGGTAGCCGAAAACCGGACGCATCCAGTCGGCGTCGCGCTCGGCGAGGTAATCGTT
>DBTK01000037.1:2142-17495 GCA_002307015.1 Spirochaetaceae bacterium UBA1318 | reverse complement strand
AGGTAATCGTTGACGGTGACGACGTGGACGCCGGCCCCCGAGATGGCGTTCAGGTAGGCGGCGGGAACGCAGGAAAGGGTTTTTCCCTCGCCGGTTTTCATTTCGACGATCTTTCCCTGGTGGAGCACGACGCCGCCCATCATCTGGACGTCGTATGGCCGCTCGCCGAGGGTTCGCCTGGCGGCCTCGCGGGCGAGGGCGAAGGCCTCGGGCATCAGGGAATCGAGGCTCTCGCCCTTGCGGAAGCGTTCCCTCAAGGCCTCGGTCGCCTTCGGGAAGTCTTCCTGCTTCAGCGCGACGGCCCAGGGCTCTTTTTCATTGAGCGAGTGAAGGATGGGCAGCAACGCCTTGACATCCCGTTCGTGCTTGGATCCCAAGAACAGACTCAGGACCCGATCTACCATAGACATAGGATTACTCCAGATTTTATCACGGATTGGCGACCCGCACGCCATCGGTCGGCAGGACGCCCGTTCAACCGGTCGTCGCCCCGCTCATCGGGAATCCCCTCGCGGGACGGCCGATGAACGGATGAAGCGAGGTCGAGTCCTAATGTACCCCTTCCATGGACAGAGGTCAAGGATTGGGCCTCGCGATTGACAAAGCCCGTGCGGGTAAGGATTATGGAACCATGAAATCCACGACTCGCGCGGCTATCGCGGTGGGCATGATTGCGCTTGGCGTATGTGTCGTTCTGACCCTCGGCTCGTGCAAGGATGCGGGAACGGCCACCATAGAGCGTCGAACACTGTTCAAACTCGGCATCGGAAAGCTGGACGACCAGCTCGATCTCTTCCAGACCGAGGGCGACGCAAACGACTACAAGACAAGGCTGGCGATGCGGGACGGCATCGTGTTCATCGCCAACGGAAACGGGCACAAGGTCCTCGAATTTTCCTCCTACGGCGACCTGCTCTACATGCAGTACAACCCCGACAAGAACGCCGTTCCCGTCGCCCTCAAGCCGGGAACCCCGGGGAAGGACGCCGCCCTCCACGCCGCCTTCCAGTACCCGCTCATCAGCGCCGGCGAGATCGCGGCCACCTCCGACAAGGACATCCTCGTCGAGGACAAGCTCCCCGACGACCTCAAGGTTTTCGACAGCAAGAAGCAGACCCTGCTCGACGGGGTCATCCTGCGATTCTCCCGCACCGGCGCCCTCATCGACTACCTCGGCCAGGAAGGGATCGGCGGAACCCCCTTTCCCTTCATTTCCGGCCTCAACGTCACGGTTTCGAACGAGATCGTCGTCACCTGCCTGACCCAGGATTCCTGGTTCGTGTTCTGGTACAGCGCCCAGGGCAACCTCCTCTACAAGATCCAGATCGACAAGGGCAACCTGCCCATACCGGATGGGGAAAAGCTCATCCCGTCGCTCGAGAAGATCGCCCCCGATGCTGAATTGCACGAACTCTACCTGAAGCTGGACTACTACCGGGAATCGATCGATCCGGCGACCAAGACCCACTCGGGGGTGGATTTCGACTCGACCAAGGTCTATATCATGGACGTCGCCGCGGGGAAGTACATCGGCAATCTCGACGTTCCCGTCATCGAAAAGCGGCAGAAGGGCCCCTTCGAGGAGAAGCCCGACCGTCGCGTCTACGAGTTTCTCGGCGCGGCCCAGAAGGGCAACCTCTTTTTCATGGTTCCCGACGACAACGACAGCTTCCAGGTCATGGTCCTGAACGCCCGCACCCGGAACATCAGGAGAAGGAGCCTCGGCATCAAGAACGAGGAGCTCTTCTTCAACACCTTCTCGCTTTCGAACGACGGCATCCTGTCGGCCATCCTCGCCTCGAACTACGAGGCCCAGGTCGTCTGGTGGCGGACCGACAGCCTGATCGGGGAGATCCGGCAATGAACCTGATCTCGTCGGCCGGATCCCGGAACCTGGACGCCTTCGCGAACGGGGAGTTCGGTTTCGCCGACGGCCAGCTGATGGAATGCGCCGGGCTTCGCGCCTGGCTCGCGCTGAAGGACGAGCTGGGCCCGTCCCCGGCGGTAAAGTCCCTCGTGTTCGTCTGCGGACGGGGCAACAACGCAGGCGACGCCCTCGTCATGGCCCGGTTTGCCCTCTACGACGGATTCGGCCGACTCGCCGTGCTTCTCGCCCGACTCGAGGGCGACGGGGACGGGCTTCCGGGTTCTCCCCTGTTCGCCCGCCAGCTTTTCCTTGCCCGGCGCCTCGGGATCACGGTTTTCCTCGCCGATGCGCCTTCCGGCCTCGTTTCCCTCCACCCGGGCGAAACCGCGTTTCCGAAGCCCCCCGCCGATCGCGTCGACGGCATGGGTAGCCCGACACGGGTCGCCGACCTTCTTTCCCAGGCCGACGTCATCGTCGACGGCATTACCGGCTCCGGCCTCCACGGCCCGCTCGCCGAACCCTACTCATCCCTCGTCTCGGCGATCAACGCGGCGAAATCCCCCTTCCGGAACGGGCTGGCCGCGACGTCAGCCCGCTTTTCTCAGGAGGTTTCCTCGGCCGCCGCATGCCGGGCTTCCTCGGTTGGCCCTTCGCGGCCCCTCGTCGTTTCGGTCGACCTTCCCTCGGGTCTCGGCGAGGGCTGGCGGGCCTCCTTCCCGACCGTGAAGGCCGATCTCACCCTCGCGATCGAGAGGCCGAAGACCTGCTGCTACTATCCGGCGGCGCGTTCATTCTGGGGGAGGCTCCTCCCGGTAGTCGGGGTGTTCCCGCCCGAGGCCTCGGCCCGGATTCCCGGCCCCGTCCTCCTGAACGACGAGGCGCCGTCCTCCGTCCTTCCCCCGTTCCCGGCGGACAGCTACAAGAACCGCCGCGGCTTCGTGGCCGTTTTCGCGGGGCGCGTGGGGACGACGGGGGCCGCGAAGCTTTCCTCCGCCGCGGCCGCGAGGGCGGGCGCGGGACTCGTGAGGCTTTTCACCCCTTCCGACGCCTATTCCCTCATCGTCGGCTCCCTTTCCGGCATCATGGCCCTGCCCTGGGATCCTGCGGCCGGAGCGGCCGGAGCGGCCGGGGCCGTGGCCGGACCGGACGGCCCCGACCTCACGCCCTATACCGCCTTCCTCGCCGGTCCCGGCTGGGGCATCCTTCCCGAAAACTCATCCTGGCTCGGCCTCCTTCTTGCCTCGGGGCTGCCAGGGGTGATCGACGCCGACGCCCTCTCCCTCCTGCCCGATACGGGAAAAACCGGGGTTCTCGGGGCGGCGAAGGAGGCGCGCTTCGTGCTGACCCCGCACCCGGGAGAGTTCTCGAGACTGTCGGGGCTTCCCTCTGCATCGGTCCTCGAGAATCCCGAGGCTCCCCTCGCCGAGGCGGTGCGCCGCACCGGGGCCGTCGTCGTCCTGAAAAGCCACGTCACCTGGATCGCCTCCCCCGACGGACGGCTCGCCGTCTACGACGGCCTCGATCCGGCGATGGGGACGGGCGGTTCGGGCGATGTCCTGGCCGGAATCATCGCGGGGGTGCTGTCGGGCGGGGTGGGGGCTTTCGAGGCCGCCTGCGCCGGGGTCAGGATCCATGCGGAAGCGGGCCGTCTCGCCGGGGCGAGAACCGGGCTCTTCCTCGCGGAAGAGCTCTGCGAGGCGGTCTCGGCGGCCGCCGCCCGGTACCGGCTGTAGGGGGCGGGGCCGGCCATGTTCTTTTCCAGCATCAGAACGAGGATTATCGCAAGCACGGTGCTTGCGATAACGGTCTCCTTCCTGGTGGCCTTTTTTCTGATCGCATACCAAAGCTACTGGATGTACCGGGAACGGCTTTTCACCGACTCCAGTATCGTTCTGGACGGCCTATCGAAAAGCGTGAACGACACGATTCTCAACGCCCGATGGCTCGCGATGGATGTCATTTCAGATGAGGAGATTCAACGCCTTCTCACGGGCCTGGACAGGGAGCCCGCGTACGAGCGGTACCAGAGCTGCTACCGGATCGACGACCTGCTCCTTCGGTACAGCGGCGCGCGCGACATCGTCTACGCCATGTTCATCATCGGAAACGACGGAAGGGTCTGCTGCAGCGATCCGGCCATCGAGACGTTCCTGGCGGGGCAGCTTGATTCCGGCTGGTACCGGAAGTACCGGGACAGCGGCGCCGGGGCGAGGGAGTACTTTACCGGTCCGGTGGATTATCCCCTGTTGGTGAACCGCGTGTACCAGAACATGATCTGCTACATCCATTCGATCGGCGATTCTCGGAGTCCGAATGTCAGGCTGGGGACCCTCGTCATAAACCTGAACCGGGATGCGTTCACGGGAATTTTCGATAAGCTCGATTCCTCCCACCGCTCGTACGTCCTTCAGAATGCCTCCGGCGATGTTGTCTACGGTTCAGGGCTCCGCGCGAACACGACCGGGTTCGACGCTCCCGAGGCCGTGATAAACGGGACGAAGATCTACGGCAACCGCGAGGGCTTCCTCTTCGTCAAGGATGACCTCGAGTGCGGCTGGCGGCTTTCCGAGCTCGTTTCCAATGCAACGATAAACCAGCAGCTCGCTCAGCAGATGAAGTCCCTGGTGCTCATCGCCGTTCTGAGCACCGTTCTCACTGCGTGCGTCCTCATGGTGATCGTGCTCGGGTTGACCCGGTCGATCAAGACCCTCAGGGATGCCATCGTGAGGGTCTCAGCCGGCGATCTGCGAGTCTCCATCTCGGTCAAGTCCCATGATGAAATACAGGACCTCTCCACGGCGTTCAACGCCATGGTGGTCGATATGAGGGACCTCATCAGACGGAGCGTCGAGAACGAGAAGGAAAAACAGGGGTACATGATGAAGGCGCTCATCATGCAGATCAATCCCCACTTCATCAACAACACCCTCAATTCGGTTCTCGTTCTTGCCAGGAAGGGCAGGGACGAGGATATCATCGCCCTCGTCAGCGCGTTTACGGCGATGCTCCAGAATACAATATACGCCGAGGATGACATGACGACCGTTCGCGACGAGATCGCCTACCTACGGGACTACGAATTGATCCAGAAGATCCGGTATGGCGACGTTTTTTCCATCGAGTTCCTGGTCAATCAGGACCTTCTCGACAGAAAAATTCCACGGATGGTCCTGCAACCCCTCGTCGAGAACTCGCTCTATCACGGGCTGCTGCCCAGGGAGACGAGGGGAAGGATCGAGGTGCGGATATCCCATGAGGAATCCGGCATGAGGATCACCATCAGCGACGACGGGGTGGGAATGGATGCCGAGACCCTGAGCCGGGTGCTTTCGCAGGATTCCTCGGCGCCGGACAAGCGTTTTCGGAGCGTCGGCGTGAAAAACGTGAACGACCGGATTCGTCTGCTCTTCGCGGAAAGTACCGGCCTTTCCGTCGACAGTTGGCCGGGCGAGGGGACGGTCATCTCCTTCCGTATACCATTCTTGAATGATTCCGACGGGAAACCATGATGTACCGATGCCTGATCGCCGATGACGAAAAGATCATACGCGACGACCTTGAGACGCTCATCGACTGGCAGGCGGAGGGTATCACCCTTGTTGGTCTCGCCACCAACGGCAGGACCGCCTACGATATCTTCGTGCGCGAGCGCCCCGATATCGTCATTACGGACATCAAGATGCCCAGCGTGGATGGCATCGAACTATCGCGCATGATCCTCGAGACCGATGCGGATGTCGTCGTCGTCTTTCTCACCGGCTACAAGGATTCCGAGTACGCCATTCAGGCCGTGAACATCGGCGTGAAACGGTATCTGCTGAAATACGAACTGACGGCCGCAAGCCTCCAGCGCGAGGTGCGGGAGATCGTGCGCATTTTGGGGGAACGTCGGAAGGCCGTCGCGAGGGCTGAGGGCGTCGGCGGCTCCGAGGCGGGGGAGCGGAGATACAGCCGGAAGGTTACCGAGGCGATCGAGTGCATACAACGAGGCTACCGCCGGAATCCGCGGCTCAGCGAGGTCGCCGATCAGATCGGAATCAGCAAGATTTACCTGTGCGCCGCGTTCAAGAAGGAAACCGGAGAGAACTTCGTTGACTACGTGAACCGGGTTAAGATCGAGGAGGCGAAGCTGCTCCTCCGCGATACGGACAGCATGGTCCATGAGGTCGCCCGGAATGTCGGCTACGAAAGCCTCCAGTATTTCAGCCTGGTCTTCAAGCGCATCGTCGGGAAAAACCCGTCCGAATACCGAAAGGACCTCCGACCTTAATTTTCTATAAAACTTACATAATCTGAATGATGGACTCCCCCTCCGATCGGTTGTACCCTATGGCCCTGAATCGCCGTACGCGCGCTTAACAGGCGCACGGGAATCAGAAAAAAGGAGGATGTATGCGAAGCTTAAACAAGGGCGGGCGGATCGTTGTTGCGCTGACGCTCGCTGTTTTCCTGGTTGTCCTGGCCGCCGGTTGTTCCAAATCGAGCGGCAATTCGGGCACCGCGGCGGGGAAAGCCGACGAGGTAAAGGGCACCGTCACCGTATGGGGTTGGGATGACAACTGGAAAAAGATATTTGACGTGTATTCCGAGAAGGTCAATCCCAACATCAAGGTCGACTATGTTCCGGTCAACGATTATGCGAAGAAATTCGTGACCGCGCTGGCCTCGGGTACGGACATCCCGGACATGGGATGGATGGAGATGGGATCTCGCGGCAAGTTCGTGGCGATGGACGTGTGGGAGAAGCTCGAGGATTCTCCCTATTCCGTGAACAAGAGCGACATGCTGCCCTTCCTCGTGCCGCTCTGCACGAATCCCGAAGGCAAGATTGTCGGCATCGAATGCGGTCCGTCTCCATCGGGCCTCGCGTACCGGAGAGACCTCGCGAAGCAGTACTTCGGAACCGATGATCCCGCGCAGCTCGAGAAAATATTCACCTCCTGGGACGTGTTCATCGAGAAGGGCGTCCAGGTCAAACAGAAAAGCGGCGGGTCCGTCTATATGTTCGCGTCGATCGGGGACGCCGTCCAGGTCCTCGGCTACCAGAACACGACGCCCTTCGTCGAGAACAACTCCCTCAAGATCAAGGATACCCTGCTCGGGCCGTTCAAGACCGTGCAGGCGATGCGCGACAAGGGCATCGTCGACAAGCTCGACCAGTGGTCTCCCGCCTGGAACGCGTCGTTTTCCTCGGCGAAGTACATCTTCTATCCCTGCGCTTCGTGGTCTCCGATGTACATGATCGAGCCCAACGACAAGGACGGGAAGGGGCACTGGGGCCTGATGCTTCCGCCCGGAGGCGCATTCAACTGGGGCGGAACCATTTTCGGTATCCCGAAAGCGGCCAAGAACAAGGCCGCCTCCTGGAAGGTCCTGCAGTGGAGCGTATGGAGCGTCGATGGCGCAAAGTACCAGCGGGATATGCACGGCTCGATGTCCGCTTACAAACCCGTGTATCAGGACGCCAGTTTCTATGCAAAGCCCGATGAGTATTTCGCCGGACAACCGCTTCTGCAGATCTTCTCGGGTCTTGCCGAAAAGACCCAAGTGCGGCCGCTCAACAAGTACGACGATGTCGTTTCGGACGCGATTTCGCTGGGGATCAAGGGGCTGACGACGGGCGCCTCGGCATCGGATGCCGTAAAGGCGATCGAAGCCGAAATAACCCGAAAGATTCCAGACCTGAAGGCAAAATGACCGTTTGCCTGCGCGAGGCTCTCACGCAGGCAAGTCGAACGATAGGCTGCCTCCGGCGCGCCGCGGCGGGGCAGCCTGAACGCGGAACGGGCTTCCGTGCTATCCGGCTTTGAATGGACGTATCGATGAATACCGTTAAGACAACGACCGGACCCCGGAAACGGAATCCGCTTGCGAAGTATCCCTATCTTTTTCTTGCGCCGTTTCTCGTTATCTTTTTCATTTTCCAATTTCTGCCCATCGTGTTCACCCTCGGTATCAGCTTTACCCGATGGGACGGCATCAATCCGATGAAATTCATTGGGCTGGAAAATTATCGCCGCCTCATTTTCAGCGACACGCGATTTTTTCTCACGATCTTCAACACCTTCGTCATCCTCCTCTTTTCCCTACCGTTCACGGTGGTTTTCTCCCTTGTCATTTCCCACCTGATGAACAGCCGATATCTCCGTTTCAAACGGGTTTTCGAGCTGACGAATTTCCTGCCGTACATCACGACGCCGGTCGCCATCGGGCTTCTCTGGTCCATCCTTTTCGACTGGAAATACGGGACGGTGAACAAGGTCCTCGTTTCCCTGGGACTCATCCAGGATCCCATGAATTGGCTGGGGATGTCCTCGTTCGCGAGGATCGTCGTTTCCCTTATCGTCATCTGGAAAAACTACGGCTACCTGAGCATTCTGCTGCTGGCCGGCATGTCCACCATTCCGCCCGAACTCTACGAGGCAGCGACGGTGGACGGAGCCAATTCCCGCCAGACCTTCTTCCATATCACCATTCCGCAGCTTCGCCCGATCCTCGTCTTCGTCGTCGTGACAAGCGTGATATCCGGCCTCCAGCTCTTTGACGAGCCGTTCATGCTTTTCAAGGGGGGACCGACGGGAGCCCAGCCGTACGGGGGGCCGGGGCTTTCCTGCCTGACGATGGTGATGAATTTTTACGATGCCGCTTTTCAGTATTTCGATATGGGCTACGGCGCTTCCATCGCCTACGGGATGTTTGTCGTCATCGCCTTCTTCTCCTTCCTCAGCCTGAAATTTTCCATGAGGAGCGAGAAAAAATGAAAAACACGCGGATCATGCGGGTCCTGCTCATTTCTTTTCTGACCCTCGTTTCGCTTACCACCATCGTTCCCTTCTACATCATGCTCATCATGGGCACGTATTACTCCAACGACCTTTTTCGGGGGATCATCGCCGTGCCCGGGACATACCTCGTGGAGAACATGAAGACGATTCTCGCGAGCGACTTCTTTCGCTTCTATTTCAACAGTTTCTACATCGCCTGTTCCGTCACCGTTCTGGCCCTGCTGGTGAGCGCCATGAGCGGCTACGCGTTTTCCATCTACACCTTCAGGCTGAAAAAGGCGGTCTTCAATTTCGTCCTCGCGACGATGATGATTCCGACCCAGCTCGGCCTCATCGCGTTCGTCTGGGAGATGAAGGAACTCGGTATCCTGAACACCCATCTGCCGCTGATCATCCCCCCGGTGGCGAGCGCCTTTGGCGTGTTCTGGCTTACCCAGTATTTCAACGGATCCCTCCCGCGGGAGGTGATAGAAAGCGCGAGGATCGACGGGGCGGGGGAATTCCGGACCTTCTTTCAGATAGCGCTGCCCTTTGTAAAGCCTGCGCTTACCTCGCTTGGTCTGCTTTTTTTCCTCTGGACCTGGAACAACTATCTGACTCCGCTCGTCGTCGTATCGAAGGAGAGCCTTTATACGGTTCCGCTGGGAATAAATGTCCTGAGCCAGCTTTATCGGACCGATTATGGGGCACAGATCCTGGGGCTCTCAATCGGGACGATTCCGATAATCGTCCTGTTTGTTGTATTTTCAAGGAGCTTCATCAGCGGGCTTACCGCTGTCGCGGTAAAGGGCTAACCCTTTCACCCTGATGGATTGTTAGGAAGCGTCGGGAGTTTCAACGACCGGCCTTGGGAATGGGGCCAGAAAGGAGAGAATGTGAAGGTAGCCGACAACATGACCTATCTGAGCGATACGGTGACCGCCTTGATGAAGCAATGGCCCGACAACAGGACCGTAAACATCGTCTGCCATGGACACAGCGTCCCGGCGGGGTATTTCGCGACCCCGTTCGTCGATACGTTCAATGCCTATCCCCATCTATTCCATCGGCTTCTCAAGGAGCGCTACCCCTACGCCGTCGTGAACGTGATCGTGTCCGCCATTGGCGGGGAGACTGCTCTCGCGGGGGCCGGCCGTTTCGCGGCGGATGTGCTGGCCCACCGCCCCGATGTGGTGACCATCGACTACGGGCTCAACGATCGCTCCATAGGACTCGAGGTCGCCGAGCATTCCTGGCGCGCGATGATAGAGGCCTCGCTGCAGCGGGGGGTGAAGGTCCTCCTGTTCTCGCCGACATGGGACATCGGCGCTGCCTTTGACCCGCCTCCTGAGGAATGGAACGCCCTTGAGCGCCATGCCGGCCTTATCCGGTCCCTGGCGGCCGAATACGGGGTCGGGCTCGTCGATTCGTTCCAGGTATTCAGGGATTATCGGGACCGGACGGGGGATTACACCGACCTTCTCGCATGGGTGAACCACCCGAACAGGACCGGACACGCCCTGATCGCGGCTGAAATGATGCGGTGGTTCATCGTCCACTGATTGACCTGAACACCGCATTCCGGTAAACTTGTCGCCAGGATGCTGCAATTCTATCTTCTTTCGGTCGTGTTGAACATCTGTTCCGGATTCGCCCTATACTCTGAAAAGCTCGAGGACGGAAAGGACAAAACGAACGACGTACTGGTATCGCTCAAACAGGTTTTCCGGGATTCCACCCTGCGCCTTGTCCTCGGAATTCTCACCTCGATTACCGGTTTTTTCAAGCTGGTCAGCGTGACCCCGGGCGACGTTCCCATCGTCGGTGATCTGGTTCCGGCTCTCGCCGGCCTCGCACTCGGCTTCATCCTTCTCCTGGAATTCTCGAGGGGCAAGTCGACGGCCCCGGCCAATCCCCAAAGTAAGCTCGACCTGATCTTCCTTCATAACAGGACGACATTCGGTATCATCGGAATGATCGTCGGTTTCGTCCATTTTCTCTTCGCGTCGGTGCTTTTCCTGTAGCCATGGGCGTATCCGTTGCGGGCATCGCCTTCAAGAACGACCGGTACTTCATCGCGCGCCGGAAGCCCGAGGGCCAGCAGGGCGGCAAGTGGGAGTTCCCCGGGGGAAAGCTGGAACCGGGCGAATCGGCCACCGAGGCCCTCATCCGGGAGTACCGCGAGGAGTTCAGCATCGATATCGAAGTCCTCCAGCCCGTCTGTCAGACCGCCTTCCTGCACAAGGATTCCGAATTCGTCCTACACGCCTTCCTCGTCCGGCTCGAATCCGATCCCGTCGAGCTCCTCGAGCATACCGAGTTCCGCTGGGCTACCCTGGAGGAAATCGCGAGCCTCCCCTTCGTCGACTCCGACCGCAAAATCCTGCCGTATTTGTGGTAGAAGGGTGAAGGGAATGTATTCAATCCGGTCATCCCGAAACATCTGAGTCTGTAGCTATTCCCTTTTTCATGCTTTCGCGGTTTCGCGGTAAATTCCTTTTTTGTCAGGAGAGAGGAGAACCACGAAAACACGAAACCACGAAGAAGTGAACGGTGAGCAGTGAAGGGTGAACGGGAAGAGCCCAGTATGTTGAGACGGCTCGGGAATCTCCGGTAATTTTCATTCTTCCTCCGCGGCTCAGCGTGGAGAATTCTTAGGAAGATCTCGCGCAAAGGACGCAAAGGGAAGCGAGACCGGAAAGAATTTTATCCGTTTCTTAACTTGGCGATCTTGGCGTCTTTGCGCGAAAAATTCTTTCATACCGGCAGAACACTAACCACAAACGCATAAAAACACGAAGAAGTGAACGCTGATCGGTGAAGGGTGAACGGGAAGAGTCGGGGGCGAACGTGCAGAGGCGCATCTCTCTCCTTTTTTTTCATGCTTTCGCGGTTTCGTGGTAAATTCTTTTTTTGTCAGGAGAGAGGAGAACCACGAATGCACGGAAACACGAAAAAAGAGTGAAGCTCTTCCCTTCGTGGATTCGTGATTTCGTGGTAAATTCTTCTTTGCTGGAAGAAAGAGCAACCGCGAACACATAAAAACACGAAGAAGTGAACGGTGATCGGTGAAGGATAAACGGGAAGAGTCGGGGATGTGCGAACGCGCTGGGGCTCATCGACTGCTTGACAAATTACCTGGCGTCCGCCGAAAATCCGTTGCCGTTGCCGTTGCCGTTGCCGTTGCCGTCGCCGTCGCCACCGCCACCGCCACCCCTTACCTGTGACCTTCATCACCCGCTTCCGTGACAAAAATCGCTGACTCGTTCCGTCGTTTCTCGTAGATTCTCCCAGTACCGATTTTGAAAACGGTCAGTAAAAGGAGGATGCGATGGAAAGGACGGAAATCGCGGATAGGGCCTGCGAACTTTTTACGCAAATATCCTTCGTGAAGACATCGGTCGCCGATATCGCGGCTGCCTGCGGCCTTGGCAAGGGTACCATCTATCTCCATTTCCAAACAAAGGATGAGATCCTCCTTACCATCATCGAGAGCCGTATTGAACGCCTTATCGAGGAGAATGAGGAATTCTTCCGGGACCCGTTTACCCCTTTCCAGGCCAAGATAGAACGGTATTTCGATAGCCTTGTCGACGAGTATTTCGCGATCAAGGATCTCATGTTCGGAAACTTCGACAACGTCCGGGGGACCGTTCTTCGCGAGGTGATCAGGAAGTGCGACAGGTTCTACAAAAAAAGCATCGACTACCTCTACGGTTTTGTCCGCCACGATGTATCCCTCGAGAACAGTACGCCAAATAGACTCAAGGCTGATGTGACGGAACGCATGGACCTCATCGTCGGGCGCATGTTCGTATTCCTGATCTGGAATGACTGGCAGGATAAGGAAGGGCTCAAGGCGATCATCAAACCGCTCGCCGTAAAATTGTTTTTAACCCTTTTGGGTAGGACATAGAAATCAGGAGGATTACAGGTATGAAGAAAATTCTTATGATGGCGCTGGGCTTCGCCCTCGTCGCTTCGGCATTCGCCGACACGAAGGGCGACGAGATTGCCCGGAAGTATTTCGACCTCAAAAAGGCCGATGACACCAAGGCCCCGGGAAGCGTGATGACCCTGATCGATAAGAACGGGGTGAAGAAGGTCCGCAAGCTCGACGTGTTCTACCAGGACAAACCCGAGGGCAAGAACGCCTACATGGTCTTCAACGAACCCGCCGATGTCTCGGGAACCAAGTTCCTGACCCTCGGACACAAGGGAGCCGACTCCGATCAGCGGCTCTACCTCCCCGCCCTGAAGAAAACGCGAAAAATCTCTTCAAGCGGCAAGGACGGAGAGTTCGTCAATTCCGACCTCTGGTACTACGACCTCGAGGAGCGCTACTTCGAGGACAATACCTATACCTTCCTGTCCGGCGACGAAACACTGACCGACAAGGTCTTCGACGGTATGAAGTTCAACAAGATCGAGATGAAGGCCGTGAAGTCCGATTGCCCCTATGCGAAGACGGTCGCCTGGGTGAACGAGGACAACAACTTCATCTACCGGATGGACTGCTTCGACAAGAAGGACGCCGCTCTCCTCAAGACCATCCTTTTCGCCAGGGTTGAACCGATCAAGGGAATCCTCGTGCCGACCCAGATGATTGTTACCAACCACAAGAAGGGGAGCAAGACCCTGATGCAGCTCAACAACGTCGAGGTGAACGCCGGACTTCAAAATGATGTTTTTTCGATCAAGAACCTCGAGCAATAATCGGGAGCACGAACAATGTCCAGAAAAGAACTATACATCGGTATGACCTTAGGGCTCGCGTTGGCCTCGTTCTCCTTCGCCGAGGAAAACTCCGCGGACTTCTTCGCTTCAGCGACCGCCGACTCCGTCGCCGACTCATCGGTGACAGCGGTCGCAACAGCCCCGACGTCCGCCTCTTCCTCGACCGAGGACGCCTTTACCCTGAAGCTTTCAGGCTCGCACGAGGCGGACTACCATGTCCCGGCGTACACGAAGGACGGCAACGACAGATACAACAACGCCGACGGTTCCACGAACAACATCAAGACTCCGGCCTTCAGGAACGACCTCGGGGCCGAGATACGCGACGGCACGATCAAGGCCGTGTCCCACTGGGGCTTCGACGTCACGCCGACCACGGCGAACGCCCAGGACCCGAACAACAGCTGGGTGGGCAGTCTCGCGATAAAGCCCTACGAGAACTACATCAGCTGGAACCCGGCAGGCTTCAAGTTTTCGGCCGGCTACCAGATATTCTCCTGGGGAGTCGCGGACAGGAAAAACCCGACGGACAACCTGAATCCGAAGGATTACACCGTCGGTGTCAACCCGGACAAGATTCCGGTGCTCGCCTGGGACGCGGTCTGGTATCCGTCCGAGAAGCTTTCGATGGAAGGCATCGTTATCCCGTCCAAGTCCACGTCTCAGTATCCCCAGGATTTCGCGACGACGCTCAAGGGTCAGCTCCTTACCGGCATCGACTCCTTTACCGTCAGCGACCCGGCGACCATGGCGGGGTATCCGGTCGTCTCGAGTTATACGGTGTCTGATGTGACCTGCGCGGCGAGCGGCACGAAACCCAAGGATTTCGTCGTAGGGACGAAAATCAACTGCAACACGTCAGGGCTCGACCTCTCGTTCGACTACCTCTACGACATGGACCAGTACTATACGCCTACGATCACGACGGCCGCCACAACCTTTCCGGTAACCTACGGCGGCGCGACGGTTTCGAGTAGTCAGTATTACAAGGTCTCCTCGATTGTCCTCGAGCGGAAACGCATCCATCGGATCGGCGGCGACGCGAAAACCACCATCGGCAAATATGGCCTCTGGCTCGAGTCGGCCTACTCAATCACGGAGAACGACGGCAACGACGACTACTCGACGCGGAAACCGAAGCTCGAGTACACCGTGGGCGGCGACGTGAACTACGGCCCCAACGACACCTACTACGCGAACATCCAATACATCGGAACATGGATTCCGGGTTTCGATCGAAGCTTCCTTTCCGATTACTCGGGTGGGATTCCGGATTCGACGAAGGTGGGCGACAAGTCCTATATGCAGAAATATTACGAGAGGGCGATGGTCAACTCGCTCGGCCTCGATACCGAGGGGCTCATGCAGGGTGCGACCTGCAACCTCAAGTGGGAGCTCTCGGACGCCCTCTTTACCCCGCAGGTGACGGCGGTCTACACCATGCCCTTCCTCTACGACGACACGAACGAGACACGATACGGCGCCCTCGCCCTCAACCCGGAGCTCGACTTCAAGCCGGTCGATTCCTTCCACATCAAAATCGGCTCCGACCTCTATTACGCCTGGCACAAGGTGAAAGGAGAAAGCGGCGTCCGGCTCGACACGGCGACGAACGCCATCGGCGCCTACACCCCCTCCAACAACGTGTACATCAAGATCGTTTACAAATGGAACGACGAGTTCAAAAAATAACCTTTCAGGCGGACCATACGGTCCGCCAAATCATCCATGGAGCGTAACTCAATGATTGAGAAATTCCTTATCTGGTCCTCGAAGGCTTTCCGTAAACCTTGGGCGGCCCTCATTATCGCGGTCGTCGTGACGATGGTTTTTGCCTTCGGCGTCCCGAAAGTCCGCTTCGACAACGGCGTCAAGAACATGATGCCCATGTCCAACCGCGATCGCGTCATCTACGATTACTACGAGGATCCCGGTCGCTTCGGCTCGAGCGAGCTCATCTATATCGGCATCGACACCGATGACGC
>DBTK01000037.1:0-1898 GCA_002307015.1 Spirochaetaceae bacterium UBA1318 | reverse complement strand
ATATCGGCATCGACACCGATGACGCGTATTCGGAGAAGACCCTCCGTTACGTGTCCGAGCTTGAAGCGGCGATCAACGATATCAACATGACCATGCCGTCGCGCGGCATGGCGAAGCTCCTCGGCCTTACCGACGAGGATGGGGCCAAGGTCGTGGACGCCCTCAAGAGCGTGGGCATCGGCGAGGACAACTACCGGGAAACGATGATCCCACTCCTCAGCTCGTCCCGGAAGCTCCAATCCGAGTTCTCGTGGAACGCCGCCTTCGCGGACAGAGTCGCCAAAGCCACCTTAACCGTTGCTCCCGACGTTCTCTTCTATACCTTCCGCAGCCCGATCAAGAAGACGCAGAGTATCATCTCCGCCGACTACATCAAATTCCAGGACGACGAGCTCAAGGTGGAGAAGCTGGTCCCGAACGGTGACCTTTCGGCCGAGAACGTCGCGGCGCTCAAGGGGCGAGTGCAGAGCTGGGACATCTACGACAAGATGCTGGTGTCCTCCGACGGGAAGCTCACCACGCTCGTCGTGACGCCGAACAAGCTGAGCGACGATGTTTCGCACGAGCTTTCGGCCGCGGTGATAAAGGCGCTGACCGCCAAGAATAGCCCCTCCTTCAAGACCTACATCGACGGCGAGCCGATTATCGCCTACTTCACGGTTTCCCAGATGCGAGGCGACATCAACTTCCTGATGCCGTTGGTCGTCTTCCTGGTTCTCCTTATCCTCTTCCTGAATTTCCGGACGATCCAGGGCGTCACCTATCCCGCCGCGATAATTCTCGTCTCCGTAATCTGCACTGTCGGCCTGATGGGCTTTTTGAATATCCCGATAACGGTAGTCACAATGGCCGTTCCGGTGCTTCTCGTGGCCATCGTCTCGGCCTACGGGATTCACCAGATGAACCATTACTTCCTCTCGCCGGAGATCGACAAATTCACGGTCCTCAATCACAATATGAAAAGCGTCGGACTCGCGATCACCCTCTCCGGCATCACGGTCATGGTCGGATTCGGAGCCCTCGCGAGCGAGAGCTTCGTCCCGATCAAGAATTTCGGTATCTTCACCGCGATCGGCGATCTCGTCGGAGTGGCCTGCGCTCTCTACCTCCTCCCCTCGCTCATCCTCCTCTCGCGCAAACCGAAAAAGGTGCATCAGGTCGAGAGCCAAAAGGGCTGGATAAGCGCTCTCTTGCGCTTCTTCGACCGACTGAATAAGCGCCACAGCAAGGCCGTGCTCATCGCCTCCATCGCGATCTGCGCCGTGGCGGGCATCGGGATGCTGAGCCTCAAGTCCGAGTTCAACAACATCAAGTTCTTCAAGAAGCATTCCGTCGTGCGGATGTCCGACGACCACCTGAACGACAAGCTGGCCGGCACGGACGTCCTGACGGTCATCCTCGACTCAGACCTGAGCGACCCGCGCTATCGCGACGACAAGAAGCAAGCCTCGGGCACTGAGACCGCCGTCGAGGTTACGACGCCCGAAATTATCGGCAAGGTCGATCAGTTCTCGACGGACGTAACGAAGCAGTTCTCGACGGTGAAGAAGGTTATGTCCTTCAACGACGCCCTCAAGAAGATGAACCAGGAGATGAACGGCGGAAGCGCCAGCCTCTACAGGATCCCCGATTCGAAGGAGCTCATCAGCCAGTACCTCCTCATCTTCTCCGGCGACCTCTCCGACGTGCTGACGGCCAACCACGACAAGCTGAGGATAGCCGTCACCATGAAGCGCAGCGGCACGGACAACGTCGAGGCGGTGAAGCAGTATTGCCTGAAGTACTTCGACAAGGACTTCCTCGCGAAAAACCACCTGCGGGTTGAAATCAGCGGAGCATCCAACCTCGAGGACGTGGCCAATACCCTCCTCGTCGACGGCATGATAACGAGCATCTAC
>DBTK01000119.1 GCA_002307015.1 Spirochaetaceae bacterium UBA1318 | reverse complement strand
ACCATCCAGGCCCAGGTCCTCGACCTGATCAAGAACCTGAGCCGCGACATGGGCATGTCTCTCGTCGTCATCACCCACGACCTCGGCGTCATCGCCGAGACGGCCGACAGGGTCACCGTCATGTACGGAGGCAAGGTGATGGAAACCGCCGGGGTGAACGAGCTTTTCGGTTCGCCCGCCCATCCCTACACGAGGGCCCTTCTCGCCAGCATACCCCGCGTCGACGAGGCGGGTGGGGGGAGACTCCTCGCGATACCCGGGTCCTCGCCGAGTCCCCGGAAGCCGCCTTCCGGTTGTCCCTTCCATCCGCGCTGCGCCCAGGCAATGGACCGCTGCCGAGTCGAGGAGCCGCCGATGTGCGAACCCGGTCCGGGGCGGCGCGCCTCTTGCTGGAGGCTCGCATGAAAACGGTTCTCAAGATCGAAGGTCTTTCCAAGCATTTCGTTTCGCGGTCGGGGCCGTCCTGGCGCAGGAGGGAGTCGGTCGTCCGTGCGGTCGACGGGGTTTCCTTCGAGCTCGGCGAGAACGAGGTCCTCGGCCTCGTGGGAGAGTCGGGCTGCGGAAAGTCGACGACGGGTTCGCTCATCGTCCGCCTTCTCGATCCGACCTCGGGTAGCATCATCCATCGAGGCCTGGACATCGCGTGCCTTCCCGAGACGGAGCTTCTGGAATCGAGGAAGAAGATCCAGCTCATCTTCCAGGATCCCTTCGCCTCCCTCGATCCCATGATGACCCTCGGCGAGATCGTCGCGGAGCCGTGGGAGATCCACGGCATCTACGGTCCGAAGGAACGGCGAAACGAGGCCGTCCACCTGCTCGAGTCGGTCGGGCTCGACGGCGAACTCTCGGGCCGCTATCCCCACGAGCTTTCGGGCGGGCAAAGGCAGCGGATCGCGATCGCCCGCGCCCTCGCCCTGGACCCGGAGATCCTCATCGCGGACGAGCCGACGAGCGCCCTCGACGTTTCGGTCAAGGCCCAGATCATCAACCTGCTCGGGGATATCCGCGATACCCGAGGTCTCTCGATGATCTTCATCTCGCACGACCTCAGCATGGTCCGCCACATCAGCCAGAGGATCGTCGTCATGTACCTCGGCAGGATCATGGAGTACGGGCCGACGGGGGAGATATTCGCCCGGCCGAATCACCCCTATACGAGGGCCCTCCTCGACGCCATTCCCGTGCCCGATCCCATGAAACGGGGGAAGCGGACCATCATCAGGGGCGAGGCCCTGGCTCCGGACGCGTCGGAGGAAATCTGCCCCTTCTATCCCCGCTGCGAGCGGCGAGGAGCCGACTGCGACCGGAAGCGTCCGCCGCTCGTCGAAACCGGCAGGGGCCGTTTCGCCGCCTGCCTATACCCCGAGACGGAGGCTGTACGCTGATGTTTACCTACGTCCTGAAACGCCTGGTGTCCCTCGTGGTCACCTTTTTCGTCGTATCCATGATCATTTTTTCCCTCATGCACTCGATCCCAGGCGGCCCCTTCGACGAGGACAAGATGCCCCTATCGCCGGCGGCGAAGGCCAAGATCATGGCCCAGTACGGACTGGACAAGCCGCTTGCGGTCCAGTACGTCCGCTATATGGAAAGTGTCCTCCGTTTCGACTTCGGTATCCCGTACCAGAGCCCGGGGGAAACCGTCGTGGCCCTCCTTTCCCGTGCCTGGCCTCCGAGTTTCCTCCTTGGCGGGCTCGGCCTCCTCATCGGTACCCCCCTGGGCATCCTCCTGGGAATCGCCGCGGCGCTCAGGCGGAACCGTCCCGTCGACTACATCGCTTCGGCCGTATCGACCCTCGGGATCACCGTCCCGATCTACGTCATCAGCCTCATGCTCATGCTGGTCTTCGGGGTGTGGCTCAAGTGGCTCCCGACGAACGGCTGGGGAAATCCCGTTTCGTGGATACTTCCGGTGGCCGCCTACGCCATCGTACCCCTGGCGACCTTCGCCCGGTATACGAGGTCGAGTTTTCTCGACGTGCTCAACAAACCCTTCGTGACCGTCCTCATGGCGAAGGGTCTTCCCTACCGCACCGTCATCTTCAAGCACGTGCTCAAGAACGCGGCCATCCCGATGGTGACGATCTTCTTCCCGATCTTCATCGGCATCACGACGGGCTCGATCTTCGTCGAGCAGATGTTCCGCGTTCCCGGGCTCGGCAGCTACTTCGTGACGAGCATCTCCAAGCGCGATTATCCCCTGGAGATGGCCCTCATCCTGCTTTTGACCCTCATGGTCGGCATCGCCTACATCGTGACCGACATCGCCTACTACTATCTCAATCCGCGGACGCGGATAAAGTGAGGGGATAACGAAATGAACGATCTGACCGTCGTCCGCAGCCCCGGCTTTTACGCCCGGCGGCGCTTTTTCGACAACAAGGCCTCGGTATTCTCGGGAGCCTTCATCATCCTCCTCACGGCCGCGGCGATCGCCGCCCCCCTCATCACGCCGAGTTCCTACGCGGACCAGAAATACCTGGACGAGGCCCTCGCCTTTCCCTCGGCCAGGCACTGGTTCGGGGTGGACAACGTCGGACGGGACCTCTACGCCCGCATCATCTACGGCGCCCGCGTCTCCCTCGGCATCGGTGTGGTCTCGGCCCTCGCGAGCATCGCGATCGGCGTCCCCCTCGGGGCGGCGGCGGGTTTCTTCGGAGGCGTCATCGACTGGATCGTGACCCGCATCGTCGAGATCTTTTCCGTCATTCCGCCCCTCCTCGTCGCCATACTTGCGGCGAGCCTTTTTGGCGGGGGCATCCTGAACATCATCATCATCAGCTCCGCCTTCGGATGGGTCGGCGTCGCCCGTCTCGTGCGCGGCCAGGTTCTCACCGTCAAGGGTCGGGAGTTCGTCCAGGCCGCACGGGCCATGGGAGCGGGGTCGAAGCATATCATCGTCCGCCATCTCATCCCGAACAGCATCAGCCCCATCATCGTCGGCTTCGTCCTCGCCATTCCCCAGGCCATGATGCTCGAGGCGTCCTTGAGCTTCCTCGGGGTCGGCATCAATCCGCCCATTCCGAGCTGGGGACAGATGATATCGGACGGGCTCTACTTCATGTTTTTCTACTGGCATCTCCCCCTGTTCCCGACCCTCTTCCTCGCTGTCACCGTGTTGACGACCTCGATATTCGGGGACGGACTGAGGGATGCCTTCGATCCGACACTGAAAGGAAAATGATCATGAATGAACCGTTTTTCGGTCCGGAAGATATCTGTACCCATGCCGGCGACGAGTATGCCCGGTATCTCGGAGCCATCGTCCCGCCGATCTTCCAGAACAGCCTCTTCACCTCCAAGGAATCGTCGAGCGGCTATTCATACACGCGGGGCGCGAATCCCACCGTCGAGCTCACCGAAACGAAGATCGCGGCCCTCGAGGGCGCCCGCATGGATCCCCATCAGGCCTGGCTCCCTTCCCGCGGGCTCCGTACCTTTCCCCTCCGCATGGGAAAACACCGGGAAAACGCCCGCGCCATCCCCGGTACCATTATCCGGATCTCGGTCGGCCTCGAGTGCGTAGAAACCATCATCGGAGACCTCGACCAGGCACTGAACGCCGCCGGCTCCTCGTCGGGCAACGGGAGGGGCGTATCATGATCTCCCTTCCCCCGATCCGGTCTCAGCCTTCCCGGATGGACCGCGATCCCCGGCCCTATGTGCGTTGGTGGTGGTTCAGCAATCCCATCGATCCGGCCGATCTCGACCGCCAGGTCTCGTGGGCGGCCTCGAACGGCTTCGGAGGGGTCGAGATCGCCTGGGTCTATCCCCAGCCGGGAAAGGGCCCGGGGCTTCCCTGGCTTTCGGCCGAATGGTCCGGCCTCGTCCTCCATGCGCGGGAAGCCTGCGACCGGGAGGGAATCGGATGCGACCTCACCTTCGGAACACTCTGGCCGTTCGGCGGCAGCTTCGTCGAGGAATCCTTCGCCGCGAAAACCTGGCGGGGACCCTCGGACCAGAGGCTCGACCGGTCCTGGGAACTCTCCCACCGGAAGGAAAACGGAAGGATCCTGGACCACCTGAGCGCTCCGGCCTTCGCCCGCTACGCCGCGGTCATGGGCGGGGCACTCGAACCGGCGCTCCGCGAAAACCGGGGGAATTCCCTTTTCTGCGATTCATGGGAGGTGGAAACCGACGGGCTCTGGACCGACGGTTTCGGCGAGGCCTTCATTGGCCGTTTCGGCTACGATCTCCTTCCCTTCATGGGAGAGATCGACGCCCACCCCGATGTCCGCTACGACTACCGTTCCCTCCTCGCCGAGTACGTCCTCAAGGGGTTCTACCTTCCCTACACGGAATACTGCCACGGGGCGAAGGCCTCGGCGAGGGTCCAGTGCCACGGGGCGCCGACCGATGTCCTCGCCGCCTATGCGGTCGCCGACGTTCCTGAAAGCGAGGCCCTCCTTTTCGATCCCGAGTTCTCCTCGATCGCCGCATCCTCCGCCCTCATCTCGGGGAGGCGGACCGTCTCATGCGAATCCTTCACCTGCCTCTACGGGTGGATTCCCTGGCCTGGTCCCGCTCCCCGTCTCGGGGAAGAGAGGCTGGACGATCTCAAGCTTCTCGCCGACTCCCTCGCCGCTTCCGGCGTCAACCACTTCGTCTGGCACGGGATGCCGCAGAAGGGCGAGGGCGGGGACGCCAGGTTCTACGCGGGGGTCCACGTCGGGCCCGAATCGGCGATCGCCCCGCGCTACCGCGAGTTCAACGCATACCTTGCCAAGGTCTCTTCGGCGATGAAGCGGGGGAAAAGCTACGGCAGGCTCGCCTGCTACCTCCCGCTCGAGGACGCATGGATGGCCGGCGAACTTCCCGAGGAGCTGAGAAAGCCGAGCGCCCGGTACTACTGGGAGCTCCAGCACCTCGCAAGGCCCGCCGCGGCCAGGCCCTATGCCCCGCTCTGGATCAGCTCCTCCTTTCTTTCCGGCGCCCGTTTTGAGGACGGCGAACTGAGGATCGGTGAAGCCGGCTTCGAGGCACTTTTCATCGAGTCGGAATACCTCGAGCGGGATGCGCTCGCGGCGATCACGGCACTCGCCGAGAAGGGCCTCCCCGTCGCCCTCGGCCGCCTTCCCCTCGAACCGGGTCGGCGAGCTTCGGCCGATTACCCAGGGCTCCTCGAGCGACTCCTCGCGTCCCCCATGGTCCGCGATGCTCCGGAAAAGCTCCCCCGCCTCAAGCCCGTTCTCGCCCCGGCGCGGAAGGGCGGGATCCTTCCCCCCTACTGGGTCCGCAGGGACGGCGACCGGTTCCTCCTCTTCCTCGCCCATCCCGAGGCCTCGGGCATTGTCTATCCGCTGCCCTGGGGCCGGGCTGAAAACGCGAAGCCGATGAAAGTCGATCTCGTCCTCGACCTGGGCGGTTATAGGCGTGAGTTCCGCGCCGACTTTCCGGCCGTCGGGGCATTGCTGTACTCGATTGCCGGGGCTATGATCGAGGAAGAACCGCTGGGATTCGACCCGGCATGAGGAATGGAAGGAAGTGAGCATGAAGCGACCTACACGTACCGACGTGGCGAAGCGCGTCGGCGTGTCCATCGCGACGGTGTCATACGCATTCAGCAACAGCGACAAGATCTCCACGGAAACGAGGAAGGCCGTCCTTCTGGCGGCCCGCGAACTCGGTTACCATCCCAGTCAGGTGGCTCGCAGCCTTTCGACCCACCGGACGATGCAGCTTTCCCTGATCTTCAACGACATCGCGAACCCCGTCTATTCCGACCTGATCGCCGGCTTCGAGAACGCGGCGATCGAGCGGGGCTACTTCGTCAACATCTGCAACGGAAAAACCCACGTCGACGAGTATTTCCAGCACGTCCTTTCGAGGAACATCGACGGGATCATGATCGAGGTTCTGCCCCACAAATTCCACACGGAACGAATCATCGACCTGCTGCGTTCTGGAACGAAGGTCGTTCTCTTCGGAGACCACGGGATCGATACGACCGGCGCAGCCTGTTTCGAGATCGATTACGTGAAGGGGATGGACCTCGCGGTGGATCACCTTTTCGCCCTCGGCCACCGCCGCATCGCCTACCTGAGCGGGCTTTCGGAGAAGGACGGCTACGACCGGCGCATCCCCGGTTTTCGCCAGGCGATGCGGACTCGCGGTCTGGGAGAGGGCCTCGTCGCCGCTCCCCCGTCATCGCTGTCGACCTCGATCGAGGACGGGGAGACGATGGCCCGCGAATTGCTCGATCATGGCGGAGTTTTCACGGCGCTCATCTGCACCAACGACACCATGGCCATAGGCGCGATGCGCATCCTCGCCTCCCGCGGCATCGAGGTACCCGGCATGGTCTCGGTCGTCGGCATCGACGACGCCTACGTCGCCTCCATCGTCAGCCCCGGCCTGACGACCATCGGAAGCGATTATATAGAACTCGGCGGGATAGCCTTCGGGCTTCTTTACGACGCAATGGTCGACGACCGATTCGGCTACGTTCTCTACGAACCCCACCTCGTGGTCAGGGAATCGACGGGAAGGTGCCTGGAGTCGCGGTCCTGACCCGACGGCGAATCACCGCCGTTTCACCGAAACTACGAGGACGCCGAGTATGATCAGCGCACCGCCGATCAGAAAGCGGGGGGAGAACCGCTCGCCCAGAAGCAGCCAGCCGAGGGCGGCCCCGACGAGGGGCTGGGCGAAAAAGGTGAGGGATGCGCTCGAGGCCTCGAGCCTCGCGAAGGCGTAGTTCCAGAGGAACATGGCGACCGCGGTGCAGACGATGCCGAGGAAGAGCACCCCGGCGACGATGCCGAACGTGATCGTGCCGCATCCCCTGGTCGCGATCTCCCCGGCGCCGATGGCGAGGCTCGTCGGCAGGCCGCCGAGGAGCATGACGGCGCTCGCCTGGAGGACGTCGATCCCGCGGGCGATCCGCCTCACCAGGACGGAATAGAGGGCCCAGGTGACGGCGGCCACGCACAGGTAGAGGTTGCCGGCGAGGCGGGTCGAGGAGAGGTCCGCGCTCCCGATCCCGACCACCGCGATCACGCCGACGCTCGCGATGGCTATCGCGACGAGCTCCCGTCCGGTGACCCTCTCCTTCAGCAGGAGTGCGGCGAAGGGAAGCACGAGGGCCGGGGTGGCCGAGGTGACGAGGGCCCCGGTCGCGGCCGTCGAAAGCCTCGTGCCGACGAACTGGAAGCCGAGCGACACGGCGTAGCCGACGCTCCCGACCCCGACGCATTTCCAGAACTGGCCGGTCTTCAAGGTGAAGCCTCCCCTGAACGCGACGACGAGCCAGAGGGACAGGAAGCCGAGAACGAGCCTCGAGGCGAGGAGGGCGAAGGGCGGAATGACGTCGAGCACGACCTTGCTCACGACGTACATGCCGCCCCAGATCGAGGCGGCGGCGAGACCCGAGACGAACGCGGGAAGGGTGGAGGAACCCGACCGATTTTCCATACCTGATTTATAGCATTCGCGGATAAACGGGGATAGCCCGCAGACAGCTCGGAATTTGTGGCCCGGGCCGCAATGGATTATAGTGTACGCATGAGCGATCCACTTGTCCTGGGGAGGAAGGTTTTCTTCCTGTATCCGCCGACCGTGCTGGAACAGATCGCGATGATCCTCATCGCGAACGAATTCGATGTCTACCTCGTCCGGGATCACCGGAAGCTCAAGGCCTTTCTCATGACCGATCCGGAGGCTCTCCTGTTCATCAATATCGACGAAGCCCTCTCTGAGCCGGAGTGGGAGCGCTACATCGACAACCTGCTCTCGGATGAAAGGACGAAAGCGGTCAGGATCGGAATCGTCACCTACAACGACAGTCCGGAACTGAGCAGGAAATATCTCATGGAGCATGAGCTGCCCTGCGGCTTCGTGGTGCTGAAGATCGGTCCCTCGAAAAGCGCCGAGATTCTCGTGAAGACCCTCGACGCGAACGAGGCGAAGGGAAGGCGGAAATGCCTCCGCGCCACCTGCGTCAACGAGAAGGGGGAATGCCTGATCGATACCGATGCGGGCGTCGTTCGGGCCATGCTGAGGGACCTGAGTTCGATGGGCATGTCGATCCGGTTTCCCGGGGGAATCCCCTTTGCGATCGGCACGAAGTTCAAGGACTTTCAGCTTTCCGTGAAGGGGGTTCGCCTCAGGCTCACCGGGGTCATCATCGCCAAACGGGAGGATCCCACGGAGGGAATGATCCACGTCGTGGTCTTCGATCCCGCCTACCTGGACGAAACGATTCGGGAGAAGCTCCACCTCATCATCTACAAGATCACCCAGGCCGAGATGGGGCGATGCCTCGACGAGATCGAGGCCGCGAAGAAAGCCGAGGGCGTCACGGTCGAACCGGGCGATGCGAGCGCCGAAAAGCCCGACTGAATTCCTGGACCTTCACTTTTTTTTTCACGAACTTGACAGACTCCCGACCCTTGGATAGGATGTCTTCCATCCTCAACGATGCAGTCAAAAGGAGCAGATATGGAACGGGTAAACGGTATTGGTTTCGCGTCCTATTACGGCGCTCCGGGATTTGGCTGCGGCACGGCCTGCTGACAAGGCATCCGCCGCTCTTTCCCGGTAGAGGGAAAGAGTCGACTTCCAATCAAACCGGAAACGATTTTTCCCCGCATTAGGCTTCAGGATTCTTTCTGATGTAACCCTAAGGCTTTTGTTCCGATCACGGCGTCACCGCGTTCGAACGGGATCCCCCGTCCGCTGATTCCGCGTCGGTCAGACAACAGGAACCCCATGAAAAACTCAAGGCTTGCAGCGCTTTTCGCCTATATGAAAGGCTCTCGGCTCGAATACCTCGCGGCGATTCTCGCCACGATGGTCGCAACGTTCTTCGCTCTTCTCGATCCCCTCATCATCAGGGCGACCGTCGATTACGTCCTCGCCGGAAAGCCTCTCGAGGCTCCGGCCCGGGTCGTTGCCCTCGTCGAGTCTCTCGGCGGACGCACGCTCCTCTCCCGCAACCTTTGGATCGCCGGGCTCGCCCTCGTCGGGGTGAACGCCTTCGGCGGGCTCTTTCTCTACCTGAGGGGAAGGCTCTCGTCAAGCGCCGCCGAGAAGACGGCCGAGCGGCTCCGCAACCGGCTCTACGTCCACCTGCTCGACCTGCCCTACGCCTACCACCTGAAGACCGACACGGGCGACCTGATGCAGCGCACGACGAGCGACGTCGAGACGATCAGGCGTTTCCTCGCCACCCAGTTCGTCGAGATGGGCAGGGCCATCTTCATGGTCGCCCTGAGCTCGGCGATCATGTTCTCCCTCGATCCGGGGATGGCCCTCGTTTCGATGGTCCTGATACCGGCCGTCCTCACGTACTCCTACTTCTACTTCGGCAAGATCCAGAGGACCTTCCTCAAGGTGGACGAGGCCGAGAGCCGGATGACGAGCGTGCTCCAGGAAAACCTCTCCGGCATCCGCGTGGTGAGGGCCTTCGCCCGCGAAGAGCACGAGATGGGCCGCTTCGACGAGAAGAATCGGGACTACACGAAAACCACGGTCGGCATGATCGACCTGTTCGGCTGGTACTGGTCGGTCTCGGGCCTCATCTGCTTCGCCCAGATCCTGATCGTCCTCGTCGTGGGCGGATATGGAGCGGCCACCGGGAGGTTCAGCCTCGGCACGATGGTCGTGTTCTTCGCCTACACGGGCCGGCTTCTCTGGCCGGTGCGAGACATGGGCAGGATCCTGACCGAGCTCGGGAAGACCTTCGTCGCGGTGAAGCGGACGGGCGAGATCCTGCACGAGGCCGACGAATTTTCAGGTATGGGGAGCCTCGAGCCCGAGGTGACGGGAAACATCGAGTTCCGCCGGGTGAGCCTCGAGTACGAGCCGGGAAAACCCGTGCTGAGTGATGTCAGCCTCACGGTCAGGCCCGGCGAGACGATAGCCATCCTCGGGAAGACAGGTTCGGGAAAATCGAGCCTGATGCACCTCCTGGTGAGGCTTTACGAGCCGACCTCGGGGACCATCCTTTTCGACGGGATCGACGCCCGCTCCATTTCGAAGCGCTGGCTCCGCGACCGGGTGAGCATCGTCCTCCAGGAGCCCTTTCTCTTTTCGAAGACGCTCAAGGAGAACCTGATGGTCGCCAAGCCGGACGCCATGGACGAGGAGCTCGACGAGGCCGTGAGGACCTCGGCCCTCCACAAGGTGATTTCGACCTTCGAGAAGGGCTACGAAACCCCGGTGGGCGAGGAGGGGGTGACCCTTTCGGGCGGCCAGAGGCAGCGGGTGGCCATCGCGCGCTCCCTGCTCAAGAAGGCCCCCGTCCTCATCCTGGACGACTCACTGAGCGCGGTGGACACGGAGACCGACGCCCGCATACGGGCCGCTCTCTCGGAGCGCCGGGACGGCTGCACGACCTTCGTGATCGCCCACCGCATCTCGACCCTGGCCGAGGCCGACCGGATCGTCGTGCTCGACAGGGGAAGGATCGTTCAGCAGGGAACCCACGAGGAGCTTCTCGTCCAGGACGGGCTCTATCGGAGGATCTGGGAACTCCAGGGTGGAATCGAGGGAATCGGCGGCGATATCGACTACGTGGACGAGAAAGTCGTCTAACTCAAAGGAATGATGATGTTCGAAGAAGAAGATTACCGGCAGCAATTCAAGCTCGGCGCGTGGCGGAGGATATTCTCCCTCGCCATGCCCTACAGGAAATATTTCGCCGCCATGTTCGCCCTGATGTGCGTCGTCGCGGGCGTCGACGCGATGAACCCCTTCGTGACCGGCTGGATCGTCGACCACGTCATCGTGGCGAAGGATACGAAGCCCCTTCTCATGTTTCCCTTCGTCTACGCCGCGATCATCCTGGTGCAGATGGTGGGGGTGAAGCTCTTCATCCGCGTCTCCGGAAGGATCGAGATGGGGATCAACTACGAGATCCGGAAGGCCGGTTTCCGCAAGCTCCAGGAGCTCTCCTTCAGCTACTACGACCGGACCTCGGAGGGCTGGCTCATGGCGAGGATGACGAGCGACACGGGAAAGCTCGCCGACATCATGGCCTGGGGCGTGCAGGACATGACCTGGGGAATCCTGATGATGACGGCCATGGCCATCCTGATGATCTCGTCCAACTGGCGCCTCGCCCTTATCACCTTGAGCGTGGTGCCCGTTCTCGCCGTCGTGTCCCTCCTTTTCCAGCGGACGATCCTCGACCGCTACCGCGTGGTGAGGAAGACCAACTCACGGATCACCGCCTCCTTCAGCGAGGGCATCCGAGGAGCCCTCGCCGCCAAGACCCTGGTCTGCGAGCGGGGCATGTCGGGAGAGTTCGAGAGGAAGACGAATTTCATGAGGCTCTCCTCCGTGCGGGCCGCGGTCATGGCCGCCCTCTACATGCCGATCGTCGTCACCCTGAGCTACGTCGGATCCGCCCTCGCCCTCTGGAAGGGAGGCGGGGACGTCATTTCCGGAACCCTGACCTACGGGTCACTCGTCGCCTTCGTTTTCAGCTCGATCCAGTTCTTCGAGCCGGTGATGAACCTTTCCCGCGTCCTCTCGGACTTCCAGTACGCCCAGGCCTCGGCCGAGCGGGTCGTGTCCCTGCTGGACACCGAGCCCGAGGTGAGAGATTCGGCCGAGGTCATCGAGGCCTCGGGCGACCGCAAGGGCGTCGCCTACCTCCGCTCCCAGCCCCTCTCGGGCCGCGTCAGCTTCAGGAACGTCTCGTTCGCCTACCGGCAGGGCCAGAAGGTCCTTTCGGACTTCAGCCTCGAGGTCGAGCCCGGCGAGTCCATCGCCCTCGTGGGGGAGACGGGATCCGGCAAGAGCACGATCGTCAACCTGGCCTGCCGGTTCTACGAGCCGACCGAGGGCCGGGTCCTGATCGACGGGACCGACTACCGCCAGAAGAGCCTCCGCTGGCTCCATGCCCACCTGGGCTACGTCCTCCAGACCCCCTACCTCTTCGCGGGGACGGTGGCCGAGAACATCAGGTACGGCAACCTCGACGCCTCGGACGACGAGATCAGGGAGGCCGCCCGCATCGTCAACGCGGACGAGTTCATCACGCGCCTGGAGAAGGGCTACGGTACCGAGGTCGGCGAGGGGGGAAGCCTCCTTTCGACGGGGGAAAAGCAGCTCGTGTCCTTCGCCCGTGCCGTCCTGGCCGATCCCCGCATCTTCGTGCTGGACGAGGCGACCTCGAGCGTGGATACGGAAACCGAGCTGAAGATACAGGAGGCGATCACCCGGGTTCTCGAGGGACGCACGAGCTTCATCGTCGCCCACCGCCTTTCCACCATCGCGAAGGCCGACAGGATCGTCGTCGTCGAGCAGGGGGTGATCGAGGAGATCGGGACCCACCGCGAGCTCATGAGCCGAAGGGGCCGTTATTTCAGGCTCTACACGAACCAGTTCATGGAGGAACGGCGCGCGGCTCTTCTCCGGGGCAGCGGGGAGGGGCTTTCCGAGGTCGCATCTTCCTGAGGATGAGGCCGGCGCCGGGCCCGGGGCGACGGGGCCGGCCAAATCTGGAAAAAACCTACTTGATCAGGGCGACGAGGAGGATGAAGCCGAGGACGGCGTTGATCGCGATGCCGAGGGTGAATACCGTCCCGGCGAGGATCTCGAAGAGCCGCGCCTTTTCCTTGCAGGCGAGGGAAAGTTCGATCGGATCTCCCGGGATGATGAGATACTCGGCCATGGGATCGGCGGGGCGCCTAAGCGCCGCCGTCGCGGGGCCCGAGGCCGAAGTCCCCTCTGACGAAGCCCCGGCGGCTCCGAACCAGGAAAAGGTGTCGGCGAACCCCGCGACCGAGGGAGAGGCTATCCTCATCGGCACCGTGCCGGCGAGAACCGGGACCTCCGAGGGCAGGATGGTGCGATAGACGTAGAGTTCTCCGTCGGGAAGCACGATCGAACGGGGGGGCTTCGTAGCGGCCGGGAAGTAACGCAGCGGCAGGGCGAGGAGGTCGCGGTCGGCGCGGAGGTTGCGGGCCCTCTTCCACAGCCTCGTGTACCCGAACACGAAGACGATGCCCGGCGGCATCAGGGCGATGATCGGCATCAGGGCGAGCTCGAGCACCAGCAGCGTGACGGCGCGGGGCCCTCCCGCCTGGACGTTGCCGAGAAGAAGCACCGAGAGGGCCGCGAATCCCAGGGTGATGGAGCCGGGCGTCAGCCTGTTCCAGTACTCGTTCCTCTGCCGTCCGCTCCAGATGCAGCGCCTGAGCATCGAGTTCCGGTCGCCGTCGAAGATGATGACGGTGATGGGAACCTCCGGCGTCGATTTGAAAAGCGCCGTGCCGCCCTCGGCTTCGACGAGGCCCCCAACGAAGACCTGGGTTCCGGCCGGAAGCGAGAAAAGCGTTTTCCAGGGGATGCGCTCGGGGGTTTCCTCGTTGAAGATATCCCGGCGCTGTTCCACGTTCGGAGCCCCGCTGGCGTCGTCCCTTTCGGCTCCCTCGCGGGGAATGGAAGCCGGTATCATGAAGACCGAAACCTTGCGCATGTCGACCGCGACCGAGAGATCCGGACTTCTGAGCCAGATGGTGTCGTCGCCCTGGATGGCCTCGAGCGAACCGAAAAACCGGTACTCGAGGCGTTCGCCCTTCTCGAGGCTGCGGACGGCGCGGTAGCTGAGGTAGGGAGCGAAGGAGAGCCGCGAGAGGCTCTGCCTGAAAAGGCGCCACGAGCGCCTCACGCCGAATGCCCCGATGGCGGGGATAATTCCGTAACAAGCGGCGGCGATGACGACCGCCGCGATCAGGGTTCCCATCCCGAGCCTTGCCTCATCCTTTCGATATTGCTAGGATCAGTCTACCATGCTGGAGCGAATCACGGTAGGGCCGTTCGGCACCAATTGCTATCTCTACAACGCCGCGATCATCGATCCCGGCGCCGAACCGGAGCGGATCCTGGCCGCGGTGGAAAAAGGCGGCATCGAGCCTGAATGGATACTCCTGACTCATGGGCATTTCGACCATATCCAGGCCCTGCCTTCCCTCCTGCGCTCCCTCGCCGGACGGGGAAAGAGGCCGAAGATCGCCATCCACCGGCTGGACGCCTCCTTCCTTGGCGACGGGGGCCTCGACACCCAGCTCGAATCCTTTTCTCGCCTGGGCGCCATGGGCAAGCGCTACGTCGTCGAGCGGTACGAGGAAAGCCCCGGCGCCGACCTCCTTTTCGATGACGGCTCCGGAATCGAGGAACTCGGCCTGGAGGTCATCCACACCCCGGGCCACACCCGGGGCTCGGTCGGCTTCTATTCCCCCGGCGCCGGTCTCCTGTTCTCGGGGGATACCATGTTTGCCGGTTCGATCGGCCGCTCGGACCTGCCCGGCGGCGATCCCTTCGTCCTCGGCGAAAGCCTCGCCCGCCTTTCGAAGCTGCCCCCCGAAACGGTCGTCTGGCCGGGCCACGGGGAGGCCACCGACATCGCCTCCGAGCGCGTAAGGTAGCTTTTCGGGCCCGGCCGGAAATTCCCGCCCCGCTTCCTCAAAACCCTCGGCCGTAGTAGAATCCCGTCCTGATGGAGGATCAGGGTGAACGACGCGAGAATCAGGGCGATAGAATTCCTCAACAGCAACTTCATGGATTTCCGACAGATCGATATGGAATCCCTCTGTCACGGCTTCATCACGGAGATGGAGCGGGGGCTGGCCGGCAAGCCGAGCTCGCTTCGGATGATACCGACCTACATCGGCGTCGAGAACGCCATTCCGACGGGAAGGCCCGTCATCGCGATGGACGCGGGAGGCACCAATTTCCGCGTCGCCGTCGTGAGCTTCGGCGCGGACGGTAAACCGCTGATCGAGCATTTCCGGAAGTTTCCGATGCCCGGCGTCAAGGCCGAGGTCGATTCGAAAACCTTCTTCGCGACCATCGCAGGCTACCTCGGCGAGGTGGCCGGACTGAGCGACGACATCGGCTTCTGCTTTTCCTACCCGACCGAGATACTGGAAAACCGGGACGGCCGCCTCCTTCGCTTCAGCAAGGAGGTGAAGGCCCCCGAGGTCTGCGGCCAGCTCATCGGCGAGAACCTGAACAGGGCCCTCGCCGCCTCAGGGATCAAGAAATCCAAGCGGATCGTCCTCCTGAACGACACCGTCGCGACCCTGCTGGCCGGGAAGTCGGCCTCGGGCCGGTCCTACGACAGCTACATCGGCTTCATTCTGGGAACGGGAACGAACTGTTCCTACGCCGAATCCAACGCCGCCATCCTGAAGAAGACCGGCCTCGATCCCGCGCGCCAGCAGATCGTCAACGTCGAGTCGGGGGATTTCGGCCGGGTTCCCCGCGGCCTGATCGATCTCGAGTTCGACTCGGGAACCGTCGATCCTGGAACCTACGTGCTCGAGAAGATGATTTCCGGGGCCTACCTCGGCGGGCTCTACCGGGCCGTCATCTCGAAGGCCGCCCGCGAGGGGCTGTTCTCCGAAGCGACCGCCGACCGCATCGGCGCCCTTCGGCAGCTTGAAACGAAGGATCTCGGTTCCTTCCTCGCCGATCCCGCCAGGGGCCAAGTCGCCGGACTTTTCAGCGACGATGCGGATTTCGGCCTCGGCTTCCACCTGGCCGAGCGCATCGTGGAGAGGGCGGCGAAGCTCACCGCGGTCAACATCGCCTCGATCGCGATCAAGACGGGATCGGGCACCGATCCCCGCCGCCCGATCTGCGTGAACGCCGACGGGACGACCTTCTACGAGCTGAAGGGCCTGAAGCTGAAGACCGAGCGCTACCTGGACTCCTTCCTGACCGAGGGCCGGGGCCAGCACCTCGAGTTCGCCAAGGTGGAGAACGCCCCCCTCATCGGAGCGGCGATCGCGGGGCTCACCAATGACTGACGCGCTCCCGGGTTACCCTGCTGGTGTTGTGAAGGTTGTGTAAAAAGGGACGCCGTGCGGTCGCTCATCCGCGCGGCTCGTCCCTATTTTTTCGAATGGATCCGGATCTTGAGGTCGCTCCCGACCGCGTCGGCCGTGCGGAACCAGATCGTTTTCCGTCCCCTCACCTTGAGCCGGGCGGCCTCCCTTACCTTGTCGAAGGTGTCGAAGTGCTTGCGCAGCATCCGGAAGTTCTCCTGCTCCTTCGGCAGGTAGATCGCGTCCATGTGCTCCTCGACCTCCTTGTCCAGGCTGTCGGTGAAGGCGGTGAGCAGGGTGGCGTAGTTCTGGCAGATGCTCGAGAGGTATTCGAACACGATGTCGTCGAAGCCCTCGATCGAGGCGAAATCCGGGAGGAGGCACTGGAGCTCGGCGATCGCCCTCTCGTAGCGCTCGGCGGCAAAGAGGTCGTTGGCGTTCTTGACGGCGCCGAGAAGCTCGTTCCGGTTCCGGTGCAGGGGCAGGTCGGCGGGCTTTTTCGCGAAGGCCGTCGTGGGGAGGTTCGTCAGAACCCTGGCTGCGAGCTTCATCGCGTCCTCGAATATCTTGGACTTCCACATTCCCTTGTCGATCGATTCGTAGAGCTCGTCCATGAGGTCCCGGTACGAGAGCCGGTAGGACTCCGTCTCCATGAAGACCGTATCGTAGACCCCGATGCTCACCCCCTTGAACTGGACGGTGCCGGCGTTGAAGAACTCGACGGCGGCGAGCCGTTCGTGATGTTCCCTCGTTTTGGGGGCCTTGAGCTTCTGGTAGACGTGGCTCGTGAGCAGGATCCGGTTCCGGTCCGGGGATATCTTGTCGGCCCTGGACTGGAGCCGGGCGGCCGTGTTCACGATGTCCCCCGAAAGGTCCCCGTCGCGGGTGATGACGAGGGGGGTGAATTTCTGGCCGCCGGCTATGCCGGCGGAGATGCGGAATTCCGGAAGGACGATGTCGTAGTCGGCCCTCGCGGGCTGTCCGCTTTCGTTCGGTATCCTTTTCCGCTTCGAGAAATAGTCGACGATGAGGAGGACGGTCTCGAGGGTATCCTCGGCCGATGCGCCGAGGAGGAGGATTTCGTCTCCCCTGGATCGGCGGCTCACGACGCCGACCGAGCGGGCGATCTTGCCGATATCGTCCTGGATCATCCGGTCGAGGAGGTCGAGCATCGAGAGGTTGCGCCTGTTCTCGTTGCAGAATTTCGTGTAGCCGTGGATGTCGGCCAGGCCCATGTAGATGTCCGGGATGGACATCAGCCGCTTGAGGTCGCCGGCGAATTTGTACTTGTCGTCGCTCATCACGATCTCGTCCCAGATCCTGGGATGGGTTTCGCGGGAGATGTCCTTGAAGAAACCCCAGTAGAGCATCTTCTGGAGCTCGAACGCCTTCCGGAGTAGTCCGCTCGTTTTCAGGGACTCCGGCAGCGGGGAGGTGTAGGATTTGAGCTCGTTGAAGGTCGAGAGCCCGTCCCTCGCGATTTTTTCCCCGAGATGGCTCAGGACCTCGTACGAGGTCGTTCCCGCCCCGTACTCTCTTATATCATCCATATAGCGGGAAGTATAAACCGTGATCGGCGGCTGGCCTAGCGGATTTTCATGTTTGGCTCACTTTAATCCGGATTGCATCGAGCCGCGCGCCGAGGCGCCGTTCTTTCATCCCCGATCGCGCGCGAATCGAGGCCGTCCATGACGGCGCGGAAGGCGAACTTAGCCCGCCGTCGAGACCCTGGGATGCCTGACGAAGACCGAGACGCCGATTCCCGCCGCGGCGAGGACGCCCGCCGTCGCGAAGAAGACGGGGGGGTAACCCGCCGTCGCCGCGATGGAGGCTCCGATGACCGGGCCGAAGGCCCCCGAACCCGAGGAGATCGAGCTCGAAAGTCCGTACACGCTCCCCTGTTTTCCGTGCTCGGTTTTCTGGGCTATCAGGGCGTTGAGGGCCGGCATGTCGCCGCCCACGAAAAAGCAGCTCGCTATCCTCAGGAGGAGAAGCTGGAGGGGCGAGTGGACGAAGGCCTGGGGTATCGTGAACAGGGCAGCCCCGATCAGGCAGATGATGAGGCTCCTCTCGTAGCCGATCCGGTAGCTGAGCTTCCCGACGGCCACGGCGGCGAGGGCGCTCGCGAGGGCCCCTCCTCCGAGGATGATCCCCGTCGTCGAGCCCACGAGGCCGGTGTTCCGGGAAATGCTCTGGATGTAGAGCGGCAGGAAGGGGCCGACGATGGAACCGGCGATCTGGTCCGCCGCGACGACGGCCATCAGGGCCAGGAGAGCCTTCGAATGCGCGATGGGGCTGAAGTCGGGAACGAGGCTTTTCAGTTTCGACTTGCGGTTTTCGGGAGGCTTGAAGTCGTCGTCGGCGAATTTCGTCACGACGATGCCGGCGGCGAGCAGCAGGACCGAGGTGGCGAAGAAGGTGACGCGGTGGCCGAAGAAGTCCGAGATGACCCCGCCGAACATCGGTCCAAGTGAAGAACCGAGGAAGACCGCCATCTGCAGGAGGCCGAGGGCGTAGCCCGCTTCTTCCTCGGGCGCGATCGAGGCGACGAGGACGGTCGCCGCGGCCACGGTTCCGGTGATGCAGCCCTGGAGGGTGCGGAGGGCCAGGAACTGCCAGGGGTTGGTGACGAAGCCCTGGAGAACGAGGACGACCGCGCCGCCGAACATCGCGCGCAGGAGCATGGGCTTGCGGCCGTAGTTGTCGGCGAGGCTTCCCCATATCGGCGCGACGAGGGCGAGGCTCAGCGAGGGTAGGGCGTTGATCATCCCCGTGAAGAACTTGAGCTTCACGGGGTCGGTGATGCCCATGTCCTGCAGGAAAAAGGGGATGATGGGGCCCGAGGTCGAGAATCCTGCGATGGCGAGCAGTTCGCCGGCCCATACGGCGTAGAGGGTTTTCTTCCAGGGTTTGATTTGCGTCATATTAAAAACCAGTACACAAACGATGTGGAGTTATAGTATATTGATAGGATGCAATCGAGTAAAGGAGCAATCATGCGCGAAAACGTGCTGCGTTCGGTTTTTCGGGCCGACGAAGAAGACGATGACGATACCCCTCCCCAGGAAAAACACGCCCCCGACGATATGATGATGCAGAAATTCCTGAAAACCCGTACCATCATCCTCTCGGGCGAGATCGACAAGCCCCTCGCGGAGCGGACGATCCGTCAGCTGTTGATGCTCGAGGACATGGGAGACGACCCGATCAAGATTTTCATCGACTCCCCCGGGGGAGACGCCGATGCGGGCTACGCGATCTTCGACATGGTCCGCTTCGTGAAGCCCCAGGTCTACATGATCGGCATGGGTCTCGTGGCGAGCGCCGCGGCCATCATCCTGCTGGCCGCCCCGAACGCGCGCCGGATAGCCCTCCCCAATTCCCATTTCCTGATCCATCAGCCCCTCTCCGGCATGCGCGGCGTCGCGACGGAGATCGAGATCCACGCCCGCGAGATCGAAAAGATGAGGAGCAGGATCAACAAGCTCATCGCCGACGAGACGGGACAGTCCATCGAGCGGGTCAGCAAGGATACCGACCGCGACTACTGGATGGCCGCAGACGAAGCCAAGGAGTACGGCCTCATCTCCAGGGTCATTGTCAGCCGAACGGAATTGAACATCCCTGAAACGGCAAAATAACGGGAATTGAATCGACGGTGGCTTCGGGGGAGTGTAGCGTCTATACCTCCGGAGGCCGCCATGAAACGAATCCCACCTGCCATCGCGATTCCCTTCCTTTGTTTCTTTCTCGTCTCGTGCGCGCGCTGCGCCCTTCCCGTGGGCCTCGGCCGCGGCGAGGTGACGGTAGCGGCCTACAACGTCGAGGCCATTTTCGACGGGACCGACGACGGCACGGAGTACTCGGATTATTCGGTTGCCTCGGGAAGCTGGTCGCCCGAACTCTACGCCATGCGCCTCTCGAACCTGGCCGACGTCGTGAAGGCCTGTGCCCGGGGCGGTCCCGACGTCATCGCCCTCGAGGAGCTCGAGAATCCCGGCGTCCTCTCAGACCTGAACCGGGGCTACCTCAAGAGCTGCGGCTATACCTGGCAGGCGATGGCACCCGCCCGCGGAGCGGCGATCAACACCGGCATCCTGAGCCGTCTCAAGATCATCCACGCGACCGCCCATGCCCTCTCGGCTCCGGGCAGCGAGGGCATGAGGAACATCCTCGAGATCGAGGTCGAAACGGGCCAGGCAAACGTGACGATCTTCGCGAATCACTGGAAAAGCAAGCTCGGCGGCGGCCAAGAGACCGAACCCCTGAGAAGAGAGGCGGCTTCCATCCTGAAACGCCGCATCTTCGAAATCGCCCCGACCGGCATGGCCGTCATCGTCCTCGGCGACCTGAACGAAAACGCGGATGAGTACGAACGCGCCGGCCGAAGCTACCCGACCGCCCTGATGCCGATCGGCGACGCTGCAGGCTCCGCCGCGGACGATTCCCTCCTGCTCGCGACGAAACCCGAGGAGCTCTCCGCTGCGCCTGCGGGAAGCCTCTACGATCCCTGGTTCGGCCTTCCGGGAGAGGGGAGCTACTGGCACGGCGGGCATTGGGAAACCATCGACCATATTCTGCTCTCCTCTGGTTTCTTTACGGGAACCGGCCTGAAGTACCGTTCGTTCGAACCCGTGACGTCATCGTTCCTGCTCGACGGCAAGGGTCATCCCTTGGCCTGGAACGGGAAAAAACGCCAGGGCTATTCCGACCATCTGCCGGTGGTGGTGCATCTGGGGATAGGAAGTGAACGATGAACGGTGAAGGGTGAACGGGAAGAATTGGAAGAGGTGAGGGGTGAGCGGGAAGAGCAACGAGGTGAGCGATGAGGGCTGAGCGGACGTTTGGCGATATCCAGGGATTCTTTCGTGATATCGACGTGATTCCCGAAGACATCCCTTGATGTCGTAGCGTTATGTGCTATCTTTCCCCTCACCCCTCACCCCTCACCCCTCACCCCTCACCCCTCACCCCCTTCTTCGCTTCCTTCTCCCGGTACATCAGCGCGTCGAGCCTCTCGACGAACTTTTCGGCGTTCTCGTCGATGTCGGGGTCGAAGACCGCGGAACCGATGCTGAGCGAAAGCCGGTACCGTCCTCCCGCCGGGACGTAGGCGGCGAAATGTGAACGCACCCGCTCGACGACCTGCGCGAGCTGTTCGGCGCTGGACATGGGAAGGATGACGACGAACTCGTCTCCCGCGTACCGGGAGAGAAAATCCTCCGACCTCAGGCTTTCGCGGATCAATCGGACGGTCTCGATGAGCGCCTCGTCGCCCACGGCGTGGCCGAAGCTGTCGTTGATCGTCTTGAAATCGTCCACGTCGGCGAGAAAGCCGGAAAATCGTCGGGGATTGGTCCTTGAGACGAAATCGCCGACCTTCGAGGTGAGGTATTCGTCCAAGCTTCGCCGGCTCGAAGCCCCGGTGAGGTAGTCCCTCGTTATCTTTCTCTGCTGGATGCTGATGTAGATGACGAGGAGGGACAGGACCATGGCCGGCCAGATGAGGACGAGCCCGAAATACCGGATCTGGAGGGCGCCCGCGATCGCGGGGGGCAGGGGAAAGAAGGCGAGGCCGATGAAGGTCCTCCTGTCGATGGCCTTGCGTTGGGCGAAAATCATGATGCAGACGAAGGCGACGAAGAGGTAGAGGTAGGAGGCCAATGAGAAGATGGGGAAAAGCGGGCCGTGCCGGTACGCGTTGGCCGAATCGAGGTAGAAATACCAGCCGGTGCGGAGTGTGGCGAGGCTGATGACGGCCGAGATGATGGCCGGAATCGCGAAGAGAGGTACCAGGGCTCTCACCTTGCGGGGATTGCCGGTTATCTGGTTCATGGCGTAGAGGCAATAGCACATCGGGGCGATCGGGTGGCCCATGTAGTAGGCGAGGCTCGAAACGAGGAGGAGGTTTCGCCCGAACCGCCCCGGCACTCCGTCCAGGAGCCACATCGCCGTATCCGTGACGATTTCGAACACGATCATCCCGAGCATGAACATGAAAAGCCGGTAATCGAGGAAATGGCGTTCGCTCTTGTTTATCGAGCCGATGACCAGGACCGAGACGAAAAGCAGGGAGAAGATATTGATATTGAGCCTGAGCAGCATTTCCATTCCAGGTACCTCACGTGAAGTGGACGAAAATCGTTTCCGATTCCGTCACGGTATCGATAGAATATCGGCTGTTTGGGGGAAGAAGTGAACGGTGAACGGGCAGAGCAACGAGGTGGCGGTGGATGGAAGAAGTGAACGGTGAGCGGTGAAGGGTGAACGGGAAGAACGAAGCAGAACGCGACTTCTCGAAAGTTTCCCACGATATCTCATGCGATCCGTTCACTCCTCACCGTTCACTGTTCACTGATTTTCTCACTGGTCACCGTTCACCATTATGATTATATTGATCCGCGTCATGAACAACGTCCGGGTATTGATCGCCGCTTCGGCGTTTTCGGTTTTTTTCCTTTCCGGGTGCGCGAGCCAGGCGGGATACCTCGCGAAGCAGGGCGGCTACCTGATCAAGTTTTCCACCGGCGCCGTGCCGATCGACCGGGTCATCCGGGATCAGGCGACCTCATCCGATACCCGCGACTTCCTCCTTCGTGTCGAAAACGTGAAGCGCTTCGCCGTGGACAGGGTCGGTCTGAAGGACAACGGCAATTTCACCCGTTACAAGAAGATCGACAGGAATTATCTCGCTGATGTCGTCCAAGCCTGCGACTCCCTTTCCTTTTCCCCCTACCTGTGGAGCTATCCCTTCCTTGGAAAACTGCCCTATATGGGCTTCTATGAACGGCCAGACGCCGAGGCCGAGGCGGCGCGGGTCCGGAAGCTCGGGTACGATGCCATCGTCAGGACCGTCGACGATTTCTCGACCCTCGGCCTGCTCAAAGATCCGGTCTATTCCTTCATGGTGAAATACACCCCATACGAGATTGCCGACCTGGTCATCCACGAACAGACCCATGCGACCCTCTTTCTCAAGGGCCAGCCCGACTTCAACGAGGAATTTGCCACCTTCGTCGGCGATACCGGTGCCCTGGAATGGCTCGCGGAATCCTATGGCATCGATTCGGCTGAGTACCGTTCGGCCGTCGATTCCCGCGCCGATTACGATACCTTCCTCTCCATCCTCGCCGGGTTGAAGGGAGAACTCCGTGCCGTCTACAATTCATCCCTGCCCCGGGAAGAAAAGCTCTCACGGAAGGCGGCCGTCATCGCGGCTTTCAGGAAGGACTGGTCGAAGAACGACGCGCCGAGGTTCAGGAGCGCCGACTATCGTGAAATCGCCGATATTCCGGTCAACAACGCCTATCTCTCGCTCTACGATCTTTATTCCGGTGATATTCCCCTTCTTCAGGATTACTACGAGAGGCGGTGCGGAAGCGATCTCCGTCGTTTCGTCGGCGCGGTCAAGCTCCTCGCCGGAAAGGGAGGGTCCGTGAAAGCCCTGATGAAGTCCGAACTTGAGACGAGCGGTCGATAGGCTTTAGCAAACGGGAAAATACTATCAGGTCCCATAGGTTTCTCGTCACTTAATTTGCTTGACCGGGTGCGTGGGTCGTGGTAGCCTCATTCAACAGGCCTAGGTATCCAAAAAGTCGAAAATTACAGGTATTCCCCGGCGGCTTCCTTCTCTGAGAGCGCGTTCGTCCAGCGTTGATTGGATGGGACGTCATCGGGAATGGTCGGTGGTCGGCGTATGCCGAAGGTTTTCGAGATTGGCGTCGCTTTCGGGACCGGGGCTTTTCGTCGCACAAAAAGGAGAGTGTATGTCCATTGAATCGGAGGTGAAGGACGGTTACATCGAACTCAGGTTCGGACCGCGCTGGAAGTACATCGCCGTGGTGAGGGCTTTCATCCAGAATTTCCTCGCCGTCAGCTTTTCTGACGATGTTCGCGCCGACAAGATCGCCATGGCCGCGAGCGAGCTGCTCGAGAATGCGGTCAAGTACGCGAACGGAGAGGATACGCGAATTCGGGTTTCGCTTTCCTCGGCGACCGGCGACATCGATATTTCCGTATCGAACAAGGCGACGCCGGAGGCCATGGCGAGCCTCAAGGCCATGTGGGATTCGGTGATGACCGACGATCCCCTCGCCGCGTACGTGACGAAGATGAAAGAGGCTGCGACACGAAGCGACGGGAAAAGCCAGCTTGGGCTCGTTCGAATCCGTTACGAGACCGGAGCCCGGATGACGCTCAAGACCGAAGGCGAATTCATTACGATCGAACTGAAATACGTGAAATGAGGAGGCAGTAGAATGAACAAGTTGGGAATTGAATCGATAAAGCAGGGGAAGGTTTCCATCAACGTTTCCGACGCCGGGGCGGGGATCTCGGTGGCGGTGGAAGGCGATATCGACATGCAGGATCCGAGCGTCATTCTCGATCCCCTTTTCGACAAGGTCCACAAGGGCTGCATGGATTCGGGAATCAAGTCCGTCGCCCTCGACGTCCGGCAGCTCACCTTTCTCAATTCCTCGGGGATAAAGGCGATCGCGAAATGGATCATGAACCTGGCGGGCGCTCCCGCGGACAAGAAATACGTCATCAAGATCGTGCAGAACAAGTCCATCCCGTGGCAGACGACGAGCCTCTCGACGTTGACCTTTCTCGTTCCGGGTGCCGTCCAACTTGAATAAGCGCGTGCTCGCCGCCGGGATCACGGTCGCCGTCCTTCACGGCGCGGCCTGTTTCGCGCCCCTTCCCGGCCTGTTCCGCTTCGTCGCCGTCGTCGGCCTCGATCTCTTTTTCGCTGGGTTCCTCGTCATGGACTTCCGTGCCTTTTGGCACAAGCCGGCCGATCTCGAGGCCGTGGAGGAACCGACGCTGGAGGAGGTGCCCGAGGCGGCGCCCCCGATCCAGGCGGTTTTGGCGGCGCCTCCGGTTCCCGATGCCGCGGTGGCCCGGACGTCCGAGGAGGCCCGGGAGACCATGCAGAGCTGCCTCGATCTCGGCCGTCTGCTCGTCGAGGGAAACGAACGCCTCCGCGGTTCGCGGGGGGATTTCAGGGAACGCTTCAGGGAATTCGAAACCCTCCAGGAAACGGCGCGTATCATCCAGGAAAACGCGAGCCGGATCTTCGAGATCTCGAGCAACCTTTCGGGTTCGGCCGAACAGGCCTTCAACCTTTCCCACGATGTCCAGGCCGAGGTATCCTCCATGGCTGGCGAGCTCGCCTCCTCCCATGCCGAAACCGAAAGCCTCCTCGCCGAATCGAAGAAGATCACCGAAATCCTGACGATCATGTCCGAGATCTCGTCGACGACCCATGTGCTCTCCATCAACGCGACGATCGTCGCGGCGAACGCGGGGGCGAACGGGAAGCAGTTCGCCGTCGTCGCGAAGGAGATCCGGAAGCTTGCGGAAAACACCGAGTCCTCGCTGGAGGACATCTCCGCGATGGTCCACACCGTTCAGGAAAAGGTGAGGGTCGTTTCGGAAAAGATCGGGAAGGTGAGCGCGGGTATCACGAACGAAAAGACTTCCCTCCTGAGCGTCGCGGGAAACCTCCAGGGGGTCATGCTGGCGATGGAGGTGATCAAGACCGTCTCCACCCTCTGCATGCAGAAATCCGCGGAAGAGGAGCAGGGCTGCCAATCCGTTTCGGCGAAAGTCGACGCGACCCTGCACGAACTCGAGTCCCTGGTCTCGGATGAGCGGGTCGAGGGTTTTCGGACAAACATGGAGAAGATCGCAGAGATCGCCGAATCGTTCTAAAAAAGGAGTTTCCATGAATACCGTGTATCTTCTGTCGTTCGCGTTTATCGCATTCGCGTGCCTGCCACTCTGGTACGATGCGAGCCGAAGGAAAGAGTACGGGAATCGCCCGAAGCTTCTCCTTGCCTCGATCGCGATTTTCGTCGGCATGGGCATCCTTTCCGCCGTTTCGATCTTCGTCGTCGGCGACGATTCCACGGCCTCCTTCCCCCTGCTTTTCACCCTGCAGCTGCTCTACGTCGCAGACCTCTTCCTCGTCGAGTACTCCGTCCATGAGCAGCGGATCAAGAAGAGCATGCTCTTCGACGGTTTCCTCAAGAAGATCAAGCTGCTCGCCCTCGGATTCGCCGGTGCAGTCGCCGTCAGCATTGGGGCGTGGTTCCTCTTCTACTACAGCTCGCCTGATTCGGCCGCCCTCGGTTTCTACAAGCTCCTGGTCGCGGTCTGCGTCATCGTCCTGTACGCCTTCACGCTCGTGCTGTTCAATCTCGAGGAAGGCATCATCAGGCAGAAGCGGTACCCCTTCGTCGCGGCTATCGTCGTTACCGCCGTGGCCTTCATTTTCTCGGCGGTCGCCTTCGCGAACGCTACCAGGGTCTACCCGGTGTTCATCGTCCTCAACCTCGTTTTCGGCATCAGGGTTTTCCATGAATACTTCCTCTACCGCATGGGCCACCTGAACGACATGCATTCGCGGCAGGTGGCTTCGGAAAAGGCGAGGACGGAATTGATCAACAAGGTCCTCTTCTCGAACGCCGAGGACGATCTCCGGATGATCAAGGAGACCCTCGCGAAATCCCTCGAGCGGCTCCAGAACAGCCTTCCCAACTCGAACCTCGTGTTCAGGTCGATGATGGCCTACCGGCGGAACGGGACCATGCTCGCCGTCGATTCCGAGGAACTCATCCTCGATTACTGCGTGCCGCTCATCGATTCCGACAGGCTCAAGCAGATGCACGGCGACGTCCTCCACAAGTACATCCAGTCCCAGACCTTCGATATCGCCGCCCTCGGCTCCGCCGAAACCGCCGATGGTCTCGATTTCGCGAGCGCCGCGGTACGGCAGATGATCCTCGAACGGCGGCCCATCGTCGTCGATCCATTGCCGTCCAACATGGCTGCCATCTTCAAGCTCGTTCTGCTTTATCCAGTCTTCAACCAGAGCGAGCTGAGCGGCATGCTCGTCCTTTTCAAGACCGATTACGACTACATTTTCCCGCAGGAGAACGTCATCCTCGGCTCCCTGGTGGAGAATCTCGCGCTGACCTACACCCTGATCGACGGCAAGAAGGTCCAGGACGAGAAGAACCGGCTCAACCGCGAGATGGATATCGCGAAGAACATCCAAACCTCGATCCTGCCCCGCGAGTTCGATCTCGAGGGCTACGAGGTCAAGGCCGGGATGATCACCGCGACCGAGGTCGGCGGGGATCTCTACGATTTCGTGAGGACGGATTTCGGGAACTACTTCGACATAGCCGATGTCTCGGGCCACGGCCTTCCCGCGGGGATCATGGCGCTCACCCACATGGCCGCCCTCCACGGCGCCCTTCGCGCCTGCGAGTCGGTCGGAAAGGAGCTGAGCATCACCGGGCTCTACGATATCGTGAACCGGGTCCTCGTCGAGATCAACCAGAAGCGGATCGGCAGCGACAAGTTCATGACCTGCAACCTCCTCGTCGCGAAGGGGGACCGTTTCAGCTACGCGGGTTCCCACCTGACCGGCCTCGTGTACCGGAAGGCCACGGACTCGGTCGAGGAACTCTCCGGCATGATGGGGGCGGCGGCCTTCCTCGGCATCTCGGCCGCGGCCGTTTCCGACCAGTCCCTCGGCGGTTTCGAGATGGCCACAGGCGATGCCCTCCTCCTCTACACGGACGGCCTGATCGAGGCCAGGGACTCGAACGGCGACTTCCTCGGGCTCCAGAACCTGGGCGAGGTATTCCGCAGGAACGCGGGGCTCGGCGTCGAGGCGATGAAGCAGGCCATTTTCGACTGGCTCAAGGGCTTCGCCGAGAACGGGGACCGCAAGAAATACGGCGGCAATTACGCCGACGATGTCAGCATCATGATCGTGAAAAAGCGCGAGGAAGCCGTTTAAGGACGGAACCCGGACGGGCTCGTGCGACGGCCGGACAAGGAGGCGACGGATGTTTGAAGGTCTCGAACGGCCCGATCGGGTCATGGTTCAATCCTCGAAGGAGTGGGCGACGGCCCAGCGTGATGGCGACGCTTGGCGTCTGAAGGATGTCGAGGTTTCCCTCGATCCGGTCTCCGGGGGGCTCGCGGTTTCGATCCGTTCCGGCGTCGAACCGCTTTCTCGCATCGCGCTGAGATGGAAACGCCCGGCGCCGAAAGGCCTGAAGCTCCTCGGCGACCAGTGGGAGCGGGGCTACGGCGACCTCGAGTGGAGGGGCATCGTTCCCGACCGGGTTCTGCCCTGGTACTTCCTCGCGAACTCGGGGGACCGCACCGACGGCCTCGGGGTGAAGACCGGAGCCGGGGCTCTCTGCTACTGGCTCGTCGCCTCCGATTGCGTCACCCTCTGCCTGGACGTCAGGTGCGGCGGAACGGGGGTCGTCCTCGCAGGCAGGAAACTCGAGGCCGCAACCATCGTCGGCCGGCCGGGTCTCGAGGGGGAATCGGCCTTCGCCGCGGCGAGGGCCTTCTGCCGCCTCATGTGCGACAAGCCCGTCCTGCCCGGCTTCCCAGTCTACGGCGGAAACAACTGGTACTATGCCTACGGAAAGAGCTCGGCCGATCAGATATTGGAAGACAGCCGGCTCATTTCCTCGCTTTCATCCTCGAGCTCGAACCGTCCCTTCATGGTGATCGACGCGGGCTGGCAGCTGGGCTGGGATTCCGACGTCTCGTGCTCGGGCTACCACCTGAGGTCGGATCCGAAAACCTTTCCGGACATGAAGGCCCTCACCGCAGGGATGAAGGCCGAAGGGGTCAGGCCCGGCCTCTGGTTCAGGCCCCTCCTCGCGGGGCCCGAAACCCCCAAGGGGTGGACCCTGCACGACGCGGCCGCCTTCCAGGTCAACCCGAACGGCACGATACTCGATCCAACGGTGCCCGAGGCGGCGGAAGCGATCGAAGGCTTCATGGCGAACTACATCTCCTGGGGCTTCGACCTCGTCAAGCACGACTTTTCCACCTTCGACATCCTCGGGAAGTGGGGGAAGGACATGGGCGACGCCCTCACCGACGACGGCTGGCATTTCGCCGACCGATCGAAGACGACGGCCGAGGTGATACTCGGACTCTACCGGACCTTGGCCCGACCAGCGAAGGGCGCCCTCGTCATCGGCTGCAACACGGTTTCCCACCTCGCCGCCGGGATCTTCGGCATCCAGCGGACCGGGGACGACACGAGCGGGCGTCAGTGGGAAAGGACGAGGAGGATGGGCGTCAACACCCTCGCGTTCCGGATGCCTCAGCACGGCAGCTTCTACGCCGCCGACGCCGATTGCGTCGGGCTCACGAACGACATTCCCTGGGAGCTCAACCGGCAGTGGCTCGATCTCCTGGCGGGAAGCGGCACCCCGCTCTTCGTTTCCGCCGATCCCTCCGCGATGGGGAGCGAGCAGCGCGCCGCCGTCTCGAGGGCCTTCGATATCGCCTCCCGTGCCCTGCCTCCCGCGGAACCCCTGGACTGGCTCGACAACTCCTGTCCCGTCAGGTGGTCGATGGGAGGGGAGGAGCGCCGATACGACTGGACCGAGGATGGAAAGATAGACAGGCTCAGGCTTCCGTTGGTGTTATGAAGCTTAGGTATAAGGCCATCAGGCTCATTTTTCCGGGTTTTCGAGTTCCGTGATCGTCGTGCCCTCGAGTTCCGGGAGCCTCGAATAGACGAAGACCGAGTCGGAGTTCCTGTACCAGAAGTCCGTTCCCCAGAAAGCCGAAAGCGGGCCGGCGGCATCGAAATGAACCTTGAAGGTCTCGATTTTCTTTCCCCCGACCTCGATTTCCTGACCCATCGTCCGTTTCGCTTCCATCTTGTGGGCTTCGAGGTCGGTCGGGTTGATGATCCAGAATTCCTTCGACTCCTTTCCCTGCGGGAGAAGTTCAGCGATGTTCGTTCCCAGGATCTGGAACCAGGGCGCCGAATCCAGCCGGAAGGTTTTCTGCACGCTCTTGCCCTTCAGCGTTCCCTCCAGCTTGATTGAATCCCCCGACCGCTCGGCCTTCACGTCCCGTTCCGCCCGCTTGCTCCGCGAGTACCAGAACACGACGCCGGTTCCATTGAGCCACCGTATCGTATCGATCCGGTTGTCCCCCTCGGCCGAGATCTCGATGCCGTCGGGGTGGGGGGTGAATCGGTACTCGATGACGTACGTGGTCGAGCCGCGATGCTCGAGGTAGTTGAGGACCGTCCGATCGTCGTTCGCCGGGAGGGAAACGGGCAGGAACGCGGCACAGAGGAAAAACATCGCAATGAATTTTTTCACTTTCGCCCCCGGTACGCCTCGACGTGGTCACGGCCTTCAATGCAGGGACCATGATAGCACCGACCCGGTCCGCCGTAAATGAAATATTTAATCGAATCCTCACGCCGCTTACAAAGTACCCAGTTCATGCAGATAGGCGACGGTGATCTTAATGTCGGAGTGGTTCAGGGCCTTGGACACCCGAACGATGTCGTGGTCCTTCGCGTACTCGACCGAGGCGAAGTAGTGCCTGAGGTCGTGGACGCTGTACGGATGCCGTATCGCTCCGGAGAGGAAGAGCCGCTTGGTGAATCGGGAAAAGAGGGTCTGGATGGTCGACTGCGGCACGTGCTGGAAAGGCCTGGCTCCTCTTCCCTCGACCGCCTTCACCGCCTCGGTCGGCAGGATTCCCGTCCACGCCTTGCCCTTGCTTTTTGTCCTGAACCGGTCGCCGTCGACGACGAGATCGCCGAGTGCCCCGACGCGAAATCCCCGGTAGGCCATGATTTTCACCGCGGCGAGAAGCGAGGCCCTCGTATCCGTATCCGCCTTGAAATAGTGGACTTGAGAACGCTTTGCGGCCTCGATGGTCGACAGGATGGTCTTCAATTCGACCGCCGTCGGGATCCGGTAGGCGACCGCCTCGGGGGCGCGCCGTCCGATCTGGATGAAGGGCGTCTTGTCGATTTTTCCCCACTTGTACAGGGTCTTGTAGAACGACGAGACGGCGGCGATGTTGGAATTGACGGTGGCCGCCGCCCCGGTGAGGGAAGCCGAGAAAAGGTCGGCTTCCTTCGGCGTGGCGAGCAGGGGATGGATCCGGTTTTTCGCCAGGAACTCGCGCCAGAGCCGTATCGCCGCGGCGTACCTGACCCTGGTATGGACGCTCCGGCGGGTTTCAAGGAAATCGGCGAGGAGCTGGTCGAAGTTTTCGGATCGAGCCCCCGCTATCGAAAGGGCCTCGGCCGCGAGTTTGCCGACCGCCGCCGCCCCGAGAACGCGATTGAGCTGCTCGGCCGAAAGATCGCCGAGTCGAATGCCGTTGAGCGCCGCAAAGGCGTCGTCGTTGATGATTGATAAGTCACTCATTGTTGCTCTATGTATTTATAACATACCTTACTCGTACATTACGAATATGTCCAGAGCGTAAAGCGCGAAAACCGAAGTATCACCTTACAGGATAATTAAGTAAAAAAATCATTATACCGAGTGTTTTTTCACCAGTGAACGTGAGCGCTGGATTAATTCAGGCTATAAATTGTGAAAATATGATCATTATCTCCGTTTTTGTTGTTATCAAGGTTGAATAAGGTATGTTATTGGAGTTTTTGAGGATGGCTAAGTATCGATGTTAATAATAATTAGCAAGAAAATACCGTCCCTCCTTAATCGTATGTAATCGAGAAACTATCTTGTTGAGGAGCTCTCATGAAACTCAGGATCGGTACAAAGCTCATGGTTATCGGAGTGATCGTCCTTGTCGTTCCGCTCGTGATCGTCGGGATAGTGACGGTCGCTAAATCGAATTCCGGAATTTCAACGCTCGTTAGCGACGAGCTGGTGACGGTCACCCGGAGCATGGCGGATTACGCGGAGGACAGGTTCCAGGGCGACGTGAGGCTGAGCATTTCACTTGCCCAGGCGGAAGACCTCGTCGCGGCAGTCGATGCCGATAACCGGAAGTCGCCCGCGGCCAAGGCGATGCTTTCCGCCCTTAATGCCAGGCTCATGCACTTGGGGAGCTCGAAGCAATTCGCCGATATCTATGGGAGCATCGTTGTCATCGGCGAAAGGGGAACGGTCATCGCCTCCTCTCTTTCAACGCTCGGTATCGATGTCTCCGATCGCGACTACTACAAGCGGTCGATGGCCGGCGAGACCTTCGTGAGCCAGATGCTTATCAGCAAAGCGACGGGTGAGGCGACGGTTGCGATCACGGCACCAATTGTCAACGGTTCCGGTCAGCCGATAGGGGTCTGCGGCGTATTCATGAGAACGGACGCCATCATGAAGGAGATGGCCAAGTTTTCGCTCGGGAAAAGCGGTTATTTCATGGTCGCCGACCGTACGGGCCTCGTCGTCCTGCATCCGAGCAAGGACATCCAGATGAAGGTTAATATCGGTACTCTCGCCGGCATGGAGGAGGTCGCCAAGCGCTCCCTCGCGGGCGAGACGGGTTTTCAGGGCTACGTGTATACCGGGGTTCGCAAGATCGGGGCGTTCACGACGATACCCTCGATCGGCTGGGTCGTCATAGGCCAGATGCCGGCGAGCGAGTTCCTCGCGACGGCCACCTCGATTCGGAATACGATCATCGCCATCAGTCTTCTTTCGCTGGTTCTCGCCGTGTTCATCTTCTTCATGTTCTCCCGCTCCCTCAGCAAGCCGCTCGGCCGGGCAGCCGGCCGCGCCACCGTGATTGCCTCGGGGGACATCTCGACCGACATCGCGGAATCCTTCCTCGCCAGGGGGGATGAAATAGGCGACCTCGCGTACGCGTTCAAGGACATCATCGACAACCTGAATACCGTGGTTCAGGGGATCGAAACGGCGGCGGCGAACGTCGCGGGAGGAAGCGAACAGATATCGACGGCCGCCCAGCAGATGTCCCAGGGCTCGACGGAGCAGGCCGCCTCGGCCGAGGAGGTCTCGTCCTCCATCGAGGAAATGAACGCGACGATCAGGCAGAACGCGGACAATTCCCTCGCGACGGAAAAATTGGCGATCCAGTCCGCGGCCGACGCCAAGGAAGGCGGCGAGGCCGTTTCCGATACGGTTGCGGCCATGAAGGAGATCGCGACGAAAACCGGCATCATCGAGGAGATCGCCCGGCAGACGAACCTCCTCGCGCTCAACGCGGCCATCGAGGCGGCGCGAGCCGGAGAGGCGGGGCGTGGGTTTGCCGTCGTCGCGAGCGAGGTGAGGAAACTCGCCGAGCGCAGCCAGGTCGCGGCCCTCGAAATCGGAGAGCTTTCGAAAAAGAGCGTCGAGGTAGCCGAGAAGGCGGGAAACCTCCTCCAGAAGCTCGTTCCCGATATCACGAAGACCGCGGAGCTCGTCCAGGAGATCTCCGCCTCGAGCCGCGAGCAGAGTACCGGGACGGACCAGATAACGAAGGCGATCACCCAGCTCGATACGGTCATCCAGCAGAACGCTTCCGCATCCGAGGAGATGGCTTCCATGGCGGAGGAGCTTTCGGGCCAGGCCCAGCAGCTCTCCGAGGCGATCTCTTATTTCAAGGTGAAGGGCGGTTCGGAAAAGCCCGCTCCGCGTCTCTCCGCCGGAAAGGCGGAAAAGGGAACCGTCCGTGCCATCGCCGCGAAGCCGGCCGATTCCACGAAGGTCCTCCATGCGAAAGCCGCGCCGACAGGCATCGCGATAGCGGCCAAAGCGGTGAAGCCCGGCGCCGATGCCGCCGATCACGATTTCGGGGAATTCTGATGAAATGCGGGAAATCCTTAACCTTCTTGTTGTTTTTCGCATCGGTTGGTGTTTGCTGTCAACCAATTGCAAAATTGACGGGATGTTGATAGACTGAAGCGTGACGAATGACCGACCTGCGAGGGTCGGTCTTCTATTTCTTGGGCAATACTTTTCTGACAGACGGTTCCGGGTCGGTCATGAGTGCAGGGGTTGGTGGAAAAGTGGACCAGAGTATTACGTGGATTTTGTCGACAAGAATCGCATCGATCGTTACCATGGCCATTTTCCTGATCATTTTCTCGGTGGAATATTTCCAGCACCGTGAGCAATTCACCCGATACACGATCTTCAGCTGGGCCATGTATTTGGCAAATCTCGTATCGACGCTGATATACCGATTTTATGCTTCCCGGTTGCTGTTCTACGCTACCCTGGCATTGACTGCGGCGGGAGCCGTTTTTTTCCTAGCTGCCGCCTCCTCGCTCAAACGGCGGAAAGATGAAAAACGCCTGACGATCTCAGGTATTTCGATTTTTGTCGTCGGTCTTTCTTTCCCCTATTTCTATCATTTCCCGGTTATTGCCACTCAGGTCGGTTTCTTGGTGCCTCTTAGCATCCTGCGCGTGTTGACCGGAATCCTTCTTTTCACTGCCATGGGAAAAGGCTCCCGCAGGGTCGGGAATATCCTCGGTGGAACCAGCCAGCTGCTCTGGGGCTTCTACAACCTGGTTTTCCTGCTCATGAGAGAAATATCCGAAAATGCCCCGGTTTTCTATCAGCTCGGGGTGTTTTTCGAACTGATGACCGGAGTCGCCATCGTCGTGATGCTTTTCGAGCGGGCCGAGCTGAAGGCCGAGCGGAACGCCGCCAGCCTGGATAACCTTTTCAACGAGATACAGGACATCACCTATATCGCGGAGTACGACAGCAGCAACTCCGGTAAATTCCTCTTGGTGAATGCCTCGGCCGTTTCCGTTCTCGGGTATTCGCAGGAGGAACTCCTGTCCCGTTCTCCTGCCGATCTGGAGGTTTCCGATGGCGTCATCGATCTCGATTACCGGCTGGCGAAACGGGGGCACCATCTCATCTATAAAACTTACCGATGCAAGGACGGCAGGGTCCTTCCCGTCGAGGTGAATATCCATCGCGTGGAGTTCAACGGCCGGGATACCGTCCTTTGCATCGCTCGGGATATCTCGGGAAGGCTCCTGATCGAAGAGGGGTTGAGGAACGCCCTGAGGGAAAAGGAATCCCTGTTGAGGGAGATTCATCACCGCGTCAAGAACAACCTTCAGGTCATCCTGAGCCTGCTCGCCCTCCAGGAGGGCAAGATGCAGTGCGAGGAGGACGTCGAAGCCCTTGAGGGGAGCCGCGCCCAGATCTATTCGATGGCTCTCGTGCACGAGAAGCTCTACGCCTCCCACGACCTCTCGGCGATCGATATGAAGGATTACCTCGAGGACCTGGTCATCACGCTGGCCACCAGTTTCGGCAATCGGCCTGGAATCGTCGCGAGGACGAGGTCGGATTCCTGCCTGATGCCCATCGACGCGGCCATCCCCTGCGGACTCATCGTGGTGGAACTCGTGACCAACGCATACAAGCACGCGTTCGGCGAAAGGACCTCGGGAGAGATCAGCGTGACGATCGACTCGAAAGGCGGCTCGGTCTTTCTCGAGGTTCGCGACGACGGCTGCGGCCTGCCTTCCGGGGTCTGGGGCGAAAAGCCGTCGACCTTCGGGCTCACCCTGGTCGACACCCTCGCGAAGCAGCTCGATTCAAGCTTCAGCTATCGGTCGGAGAACGGTGCCGTTTTCTCATTCGAGTTCGCGATGCCCGCCGCGACCGGGTGAAAACTGGTTTCCCGAGTGCCCATCTACCGGCTCGTCGATCCGCGAGAGCATGGCCGGAAGCTTTCCGCGTCAGCTCCCTGCCCGGTCGCCGTTGTTTCCGCCTCTCGACGAGACGCCTGCCAGAGCCATGCCGGTAGCCCGTTTCGCCGACCCGGTTGAAGGCGCCGATCCGGTATTGGGCAGGGCGGGGCCGTCGCTGGCTTCGCCCGTTTTATAGTAGGCGATACTGGACACGAGCCGTTCAGCCTGATCGGCGAGCCGTTCCGCCGTGGCCGCAAGCTCTTCGGAGGCTGCGGCGTTCTGCTGCACGACCGAATCCATCTGCGTGACTCCCTTCGATATCTGTTCTGCGCCGCTGGCCTGTTCCCGTGACGCTGCGGCGATTTCCTGGATGAGGTCGGCGGTTTTCTTTATGTCCGGGACAAGTTCGTCAAGGCGCTTTCCCGCATCGCCCGCGACATCGACGCTTTTCTTCGAGAGCTCGTTGATCTCTCCCGCCGCCGTTGCCGACCGTTCGGCGAGTTTCCTCACCTCGCTTGCCACGACGGTGAATCCCCTTCCCGCCTCTCCCGCCCTGGCCGCCTCGATGGCTGCGTTCAGCGCGAGAAGGTTCGTTTGTCGCGCGATCTCTTCAATGATCGAGATCTTCGAGGCGATTTCCTTCATGCGCGACACCGTTTCGTCCACCGCATGGCCCGATTGTTCGGCGTTCTCCGCGACCCTTCTCGAAAGGGCGTCCGCCTGCAACGTGTTGTCCGCGTTCTGCTTGATCGTCGAGGTGAGTTCCTCGACCGACGCCGACAATTCCTCGATGCTCGCCGCCTGTTCGTTCGTTCCCTGCGACATCACCTGGGCCGTTTCCGACAGCTGCTCGGAGCCGTCGGAAACATGGCCCGACGCGATACGAATGTCGCCAATGACCGAAATTAGGCTTTCCCGAAGGCTGCGGATGCCGAGACCAAGCTGCCCCAGCTCGTCTTTTCGGGCCGTAAGGCGATTGCGTTCATTGATGTCGAGTCCCGGCAGATCAAGCTCTCCCCTGGACATCATGTCCATCTCCCTGACCACCAATTGAATCGGTTTCACGATGGATCGCGCGATCGCTATCGAGATCGCGATGGACAGGGAGACCGCTATGAGGAGGATGAGAACGAGCATCGCCAGAATGGCGGTGAGCGCTTCCCGAACCTCCGCCGTCGGGAGGGAGATGCCGAGCACCCAGCCGGGGCTGTTCGGGACATGGACGAAGAACACCATCATTTCGACTCCCGAAGAGGAGACATAGGTGCCGTAGCCCGACTCTTCCTTGATAGCCCGCGTCGCGAGGGCGCTCATGCCGTGGTATCCTTGCTGGTCCGCATTGGTGGCGTTCAGGGTCATGATCGCCTTGGCGTTCGGATGCGCTATCATGAGCCCGGTGTTGTCTATCACCCATCCGTAACCCGTTTTGCCCACCTTGATGCCGCCCGTGATGCTCGAGAGGGACTCGAGCTTGAATTGGAAGGCGACGANNGCACCCAGCCGGGGCTGTTCGGGACGGGCACGTAGTAGGTCGTGATCGATACGTTTCCGCTGTTCCGGTATACGCCCTTGCCGATGGCGGTACTCGCAACCATCCTCTTGCCCAGGGCGTCGAGGCCGTGGTAGCCGTCCTTGTCGGAGTTCGTCGTGTCGAGCTTCAGGATCGCTTCCTTCTTGGGATAGGCGATCACGATGCCGCGCTGGTCGACGATCCACCCGTATCCCGAGCGTCCGCCCT
>DBTK01000020.1 GCA_002307015.1 Spirochaetaceae bacterium UBA1318 | reverse complement strand
CTGTCCCCCTTTTTTCGCGGCTGCGTCCCGCGTCTTCGCGGGTTCGGGGCGGGGTGGGGGGGTCGGGGCCGCCCTGCCGGGAAGCCTCTCGGGAGCCGCTTACTTCGCCTTCTTCTTCCTGGGCACGAGCGTCTGGCTCCTTCCCCTTCTCGGGGTTCCCTTCCTCACCGGACGGAAGGCCCTCCTCGGGTTCATCGCGCGCTCGACGATGACGATGCTCGGCGCGTATTTCCTGCTCGTCGTCGGGCTTTTCGGTTCGACGTGAGGGGTCCTATGACGAAAACAGAAAAAAAACGCGGATTCTCGGTGCCGACCGTGACCGTCCTCGGCGTCCTCATGGCCGCTTGCGCCTATTTTTTCATCGTCCAGATTGCCCAAGACTCCCTCCGTCCCGCGGCCTGGATCGTCGCCGGCTATTTCCTCGCGCTCTTCATCCTGCTCGAGGCGACCGGAAACATCGCCCTCTATCGCCGGATCTTTTTCGTTTCCTGCGCCCTCCTCTTTTTTCCGAGCTTCATGGCCGGGCTCGTCGAGGCGAGGGGATCGATCTCGCTCGACGCGAGGGAAGTCTTCCTGAACCGGACCCCGTTCTGCCACATCGTGATCCCGCTTTCGATCGTGCCCTACCTCTTGAAAGGGGTCCTCGTGTTTCCGGCCCGGCTCTCGAACCACTACGCGTCGGCCTACTCGATGATCGCCATCTGGCTCTTCGCGACCCTCACGATCGGGAGGGGCTGGTGCTCCTGGGCCTGCTTCTACGGCGGGTGGGACGACGGGATGTCCCGGTTTTCGGGGAAGGCCAGGCTCGAGGTTCGGGACCCCGAAAAGCGGCTCCGGCACTTCGGCTTCGCCGTTCTCGCCTTCTCGGTTCTCGCCGGGGTGGCGACCATGACGAGCGTCTATTGCGCCTGGCTCTGCCCCTTCAAGACGGTCACCGAGTTCGGCTCGGTGACGGGGCCGTCCTCCTACCTCGCCTTCATCATTTTCATCCTGCTTTTTTTCTCCCTCGCGATCGTCCTTCCGGCGCTCACGAAGAAACGGGTGCAGTGCATGAGCTTTTGTCCCTTCGGCGCCTTCCAGTCCGTCGCGGGCAAGGTTTCGCCCTACCGGGTCGGGATCGATCCGGAAACCTGCGTTCGGTGCGGGCTCTGCGCTCGGGCTTGTCCCACCATGTCGATAGACGAAGCCGCCCTCGCTGCGGGAAAGCCCGCCGTCCTTTCGACCTGCACGAGGTGCGGCGAGTGTGTGACCGTTTGCCCGAAGAGGGCCGCGCGTTACTTCTTCGTCTGGAAGAAGGGCTGCGGACAAGACGGGGGCCGGATGGCGGGCTTGCGGGAGAGGCTCGGGCAGGGCGGACGGGCGGGCCGCTTCATTGCGGCTCTCCTCCTCGCCGCCGAGGAGCTCCTCTCGCCCCGGGCTCTGCTTACGACGACGGGCTTCACGATCGGCATGATCGTCGCGGGCTCCTTCGCGACAGGAACGGTCGCCCGGATCATGCACCTCCTCGCGACGGGGTCCTTCCTCCTCGGGGGGGCGCCGTGAAGCCCTCCCTGAAACGGGGCTTCGAGCGCCTCATCGGAGCGGGACTGAAAACCCTCGTCGTCATCTCGGTCTTTCTCGTGCCGGTCGGCTTCGTCCAGTCGGGTTCCGGCCTCACGCGAGTCCTCGATTCCGTCCTTCGCCTCCGGGTCGATCCGAGGTTCTCCGGGGGAACCGAGCTCAGGCGGTTCTACGATCCCGAGGGGGACGACTCCGGGGCCGGTTCCCTCGTCCGTCCGAAGGGGGAATTCTACTCGGGGGTTGGTGCCCTCGACCTCTTGAAGTACGTCGTCTACGAGCCCGAGCTCGACGCCGCCTGGTCGTCGCCGCGGCAGTTCTGGCAGCTCGCCGTCACCCTCTCCTCGTTCGCCGACGCCGGGAAGGCCCCGCTCGGCTTCTCCGCCGCCTCGATCCGGATTTACGTCTCGACCGGAGGTCCGGGCTCGACCGAGACGGCTGTCCCCCGCGCCGAGCTCGTCGGCTTCGATCCCGCCTGGCCCTGGGACGTGATGGTCGAGATCGACGGCTGGCACGAAACGGCCCTCCTGAGGACGGCGGATGGAAGGCTCTCGAGGCGCATCCCCCTCATCTCGGTCCCCGAGCGGAAAACCGTCTACGTCCGCCTTCCCCTGGACATCCCCGAAACGAAGCGGATTCTCGACGGGAGGGCCACGAGGCACTACGTCATCGTCTGCGGCTACGATCCCCTCGCCTCGGGCCTCGTCCTTCCCGTGAAGGAGGAGGCCTCCTCGTCGGCGGGGGGAGGAGCTTCCTCGTCTCTTACCCCCCGCGTCTGGGATGTCCTCGCTCCGAGCGCGGTGGAACAGGCCCGCCAGCTTTCCTCCTTCGACGAGGCCGGTTTTCGCTACGCCGTCCTCGAACCCGTCGTCGCCGAGAGGGGGAATCCGGGGATCGACCTTGCCGCTCTCGGGGAAAAGGCGAGGGTCGAGGGCGTCTCGGACGAGGCGGCCCGGAGGTCGGAAGCCCTGAAAAAGGCCTCGGATTTAGACCCCATCGTTTCGGGAACGGCGCTTTTCGTCCTCGGCGAGTACGGGAGGGCGGGGGAGCGGTTCGCCGAGGTCCTCGCACGGGAGGCGGGAAACCCCGTCGCTCTCGCCTATTCGGGATCGATCCTCGCAATGAAGGGGGGAAAGGCCTCCTCCCCGCTCGATGCGGTGCGGTTCGTGAACGAGGGCTTCGCCCTCCTGGACAGGGCCGTCGCCGCCGCCAAAACGGACTTCGAGGTGGAAACCGCCCGTATGAACAGAGCCTCGGTCGGCGCCGCCGTGCCCGAGGCCGTTTTCGGGAAAAGCGCGGCCGCCGGAGTGGATTTTCGCGATGCCGCCGCCATCGCCGAGACGAGGGGCGACGGGAGAGCGGCCGGGGACCGCCTCGTCGCCTCGGGGGAAGCCTTCGAACGGGCGGGGAATGAGGGGGAGGCCGAATCGTCCTTCCTCGGCGCCGCCGCGCTCGGCGACCTTTCCGCCGCTGCCCGGCTCGCCCTCGCCTCGCGGGGCTATCCGCTTGCGGCCGGGCGGTGACCGGCTCGTATCGCCCCTTTTCACCCTGGAAAAAGCCCTGACAATGCGTCATGTTGACTGGGTCTCCCATCGAAGCAGGCGGAAGATCGAGTCTTCCCTTCCGTAATCGGGGGGAAAGGGAATACCATGATGAGCGTCTACGATGAACTCTGCGAGAAGCTCAAGCCGCTGTTCGGCGCGAGGCCGGAACCTCGGCCCTGACCGCCTTCGGGTATGGCTTTCGCGGATTAGGCCATGCTGATATCATCAAGGCCGGCTTGAGCGGGAGGTTCCTGTTTTATGAAATTGATGCTTCAGATCGGCGTGGTGTTCGGCGTTTGCCTCATCGGCCAGACGGTGTCCGTGTTTTCGCCGATAGCCGTTCCCGGCAGCGTGATCAGCATGGTGCTCCTCTTCCTGCTGCTCTTCTTCAGGGTTCTGAAGGTGGACCATATACGGCAAAAGGCCGATTTTCTCTTGAAGAACATGGCGTTTTTCTTCATCCCGGCGGGTGTCGGAATCCTGGCCAATTTCGCGGCCGTCAGGGACCATATCCTTCCGCTGCTGGCGGTCGTCGTCCTGACGACGATCCTCACCTTCGGGGCCACGGCTTTCACCGTCCGTACGGTCATCGCGGTGCAGGGGAAACTAGGCGGCGGGAAAGCCGGGAGCGGGGAAGAAAGCCATGAATGAGGTATTCTCCTCCCCGTTCTTCGGCATCACCCTGAGCATCCTGGCCTACGAGCTCGGGATATTGATCGAACGGAAAACGAAACTGGCCTTCGCCAATCCCCTGCTGATCGCGATCATCCTCTGCGTCGCGGTGATCGAGCTCGCCCACATCCCCCTGGAAAGCTACAACGTGGGGGGCAACCTGATTTCCGTCTTTCTGGGACCGGCCACGGCGGTTATCGCGATTTCGATCTACAGCCAGTTCTCGAAGCTGAAAAAGTACTTTCTCCCCATCTTCCTGGGGACGCTGGTCGGCTCCCTGGTATCGGTCGGCTCGGCCTACCTCCTGTGCCGGGTATTCGGCTTGGACGACGTCCTGACCAGATCCATGATGGTCAAGTCGGTTTCCACGCCCTTCGCCGTCGCCATTTCGAAAAGCATCGGCGGCCTGCCCGCGGTTTCCGTGGCCGCGGTGGTCCTTACGGGCATCCTGGGCGCGGTCTTCGCCCCCCTGCTCATCAGGCTGTTCGGGATCAAAAACCCGATCGAGGCCGGCGTCGCCATCGGGACCTCCAGCCATGCGGTGGGAACCTCCAAGGCCATCGTCATCGGGGAGACCGAAGGCGCCATGAGCGGCATAGCCCTCGCTCTGGCCGGGATCCTGACCGTCATCATCACCCTGTTCGTCAAGGTTTGAATTCGATGAGGCCTACCCGAGGATGAAGTCGAGGGCCGCGGCGACGTGGGTCTCTATCGTGTCCCAGACGGGAAGGGCCGTGTCCCCGGCGTGAACCACGAGGGGAAGCTCGGTGCAGCCGAGGACGACGCCCCGGGCTCCTTCCGCCTGGAGAAGGGCGACGAGGCCGAGGATGAAGTTCCGCGATCCGGGCTCGAAAACCCCGCGGCAGAGCTCGCCGAAGATGATGTCGTTGAGCTTTCCGCGCTCGTCGGGTCCCGGAACGATGGTTTCGATCCCGAAACGGCTGGAGAGACGGCCACGGATGAAGTCCTTTTCCATCGAGTACCTGGTGCCGAGGAAGCCGACCTTCGTGAACCCGGAGGCCCGGATCGGGCGCGCCACGGAATCGGCGATGTGGAGGAGGGGGACGCCGGCGGCGGCTTCGACCTCGTCCGCGAAGACGTGCATGGTGTTGGTCGCGATGAGGATGCCGTCCACCCCCGCGGCCCCGAGCCTTGCCGCCTCGGCGACGAGGTTTTCCCGTATCCGGTCCCAGTTTCCCGAGGCCATCAGGTCGGCGTAGGGCTGGAAGTTCACGGACGAGAGGACGAGAGGCGCCGATGCGACTCCGCCGAGGCTCGCGAGCACGCCCTCGTTGAGCCGCTTGTAATACTCGATCGTCGATTCCCAGCTCAGTCCGCCGATGATTCCCAGTGTCTTCATTTTTCCTCCTCGAGGTCCGTGCCGTTTTCTTGCCACCAGTATACCATTTTCTTCATTTCGTGCTGCGGATAGCGCAACACGGGAGCCCAGTGCGCCAACCGCGCCGGACTTGCCGTCAGCAATCTTTGGGTGTATGGTGATGGCAAATCACGATTTGGGGATCCAGGTCCGTTCATGGCGACCGATCCCATCGAGGAGACTTACCATGGATTTCGTCAAGGAAGTTAGCGATAAAGCCCGAAAGGCGGGGAAGCGTCTGGTCCTGGCCGAGGGAACCGAGCCGAGGACGGTGAAGGCTGCCCGGAAGATTATTGATCAGAAGCTCGCGTCGGCCGTAACCCTGGTCGGCGACGAAGCCGCCGTGAAGGCCGTCGCGAAGAAGGAAGGCGTCGACCTTTCCGGCATCGCCGTCGTCGATCCGAAGACCTCGCCCTGGCTCGACCAGTTCGCGACCGAGTACTACGAGCTCCGCAAGGCGAAGGGGATGACCCCGGAGCAGGCGAAGAAGGACATCGTCGACCAGCTCCGCTTCGGCGCGATGATGGTCCGCCTGGGCTACGCCGACGCAGACGTCGCCGGCGCCGAGAGCACCACCGCCGACGTGAGCCGCGCCGCCATCCAGATCATCAAGACCGCCCCCGGCATCAAGTCGGCCTCGAGCTGCTTCATCATGAAGATGAAGGACCCGAAGTGGGGCGTCGAAGGCCACATGATCTTCGCCGATTGCGGCTTCATCCCCCAGCCGAACGACGAGCAGCTCGCCGAGATCGCCCTCGCGGCCGCCGAGTCCTGCCGCATCTACCTGAGCGCCGAGCCCGTCGTCGCCCTCCTTTCCTTCAGCACGAAGGGCTCGGCCGAGCACGCCGACGTCGAAAAGGTGAAAAGCGCCCTCAAGATCGCCAAGGAACGCGAGCCCAAGCTCCTCATCGACGGCGAGCTCCAGCTCGACGCCGCCATGATCCCGGAGGTGACGAAGAAAAAAGCCCCCGGCAGCCCGGTCGAGGGCAAGGTCAACGTGCTGATCTTCCCGGACCTTGACGCCGGCAACATCGGCTACAAGCTCGTCCAGCGCTTCGCGGGAGCCGAGGCCTACGGCCCCTTCTTCCAGGGCTTCGCCAAGCCCTGTTCGGACCTTTCCCGAGGCTGCTCGGTCGACGACATCGTCACGACCTCGGCCGTCGTCCTTTCCCGGGTAAAATAGGAATTCGCTGTATCGTGTTGTAACCGCCCGCGCGGGTCGAGGGTTTCGCTTTGTGCGGAATCCCGCCGACGCGGGCCTTTTTTTCCGGATTTCTTCCGTTTTTCGGAGAAGCCATGCACGAGTACGGACTGCTGCTGACCCTGGCCATCGGATTCTCGATGGCCCTCGCCCTCGGATTCCTCGCCCACCGCCTCGGGTTCTCCCCCCTGCTCGGCTACCTCGTCGCCGGCGTCGTCGTCGGCCCCTTCACCCCGGGACCGACCGCCGACGTGAGCATCGCCGAGCAGCTTTCCGAGGTCGGCGTCATCCTCCTCATGTTCGGGGTGGGTCTCCACTTCCACCTGAAGGACCTCTGGGCCGTGAGGCGGATCGCCGTCCCCGGCGCCATCATCCAGAGCGCGGTCGCCACCGCCGTCGGCACCGCCGTGGTCGCCTTCCTGGGCTGGAGCTTCGGAGCCGGGCTCGTGTTCGGGCTCTCCGTCTCCGTGGCGAGCACCGTCGTCCTCATGAGAATCCTGGAGGACAACGGGGTCCTGGATTCTGAGCGCGGACGGATAGCGGTGGGATGGCTCGTCGTCGAGGACATCCTCACCGTCGTCGTCCTCGTGCTGCTGCCCTCCTTCGCCGCGGGGGGACAGGCGGCGAGCCTGCCTTCGGTGCTCGAGTCGATCGGCCTCGCCGTCCTCAAGATCGGGGTTTTCGCCTTCCTGGCTCTCGTACCGGGGGGCCGGTTCGTCCCCTGGTTCCTGACCAGGATAGCCAGGACGAGGTCGCGCGAGCTCTTCACCCTGTCGATCCTGGCCTTCGCCCTCGCCGTGGCCTGCATTTCGGCGATCGTGTTCGGGGCCTCGATCGCCCTCGGCGCCTTCATCGCCGGCATGGTCGTCGGCCAGACGAAGATGAGCGAGCAGGCGGGGGCCGACGCCCTGCCGATGAAGGACGCCTTCGCCGTCCTCTTCTTCGTCTCGGTGGGGATGCTGTTCAACCCGCAGTCCATCATCGCCGATCCCTGGCCCTTCCTCGCCGCCATGGGGATCATCCTCCTCGTGAAGCCCCTCGTGTCCTTCCTCATCGTCACGGTCGCCGGATACTCGAGCGACACGGCCCTGACCGTCGCGACGGGCCTCGCGCAGATCGGCGAGTTTTCCTTCATCGTGTCCGCGGTGGCCGTGAAGCTCAAGCTGTTCACCCCGGCGGGGGAAAGCGCCCTCGTCGCCGCCGCCGTCGTTTCGATCGCCCTCAACCCCTTCGCCTTCAGGCTCTTCGAGAACCTCGGGGGGATGATCAGGGGGAAGAAGAAACTCTGGGGCTTATTAAACCGGAGGGCCGAAGCGCGCAGCCGACATTCCGCCTCCGTCGCCGGGGAGAGGCTCGCCGGGACTGAGTCCGCCGTTCGGGCCGTCGTCATCGGCTACGGCCCCGTCGGAAAAACCGTGACGAGGATACTCGCCGAGTTCGGCGTGCTTCCCGTCGTGGTCGACCTCAACGTCGACACGGTCACCGGCATCGCCGCCTCCGGCGGGGTGGCGGTCTACGGCGACGCGGCCAAGCCAGAGGTTCTCAGGGCCGCAGGGATCGAAAAGGCGAGGTACCTCATCGTGACGATGCCCGAGATGGCGGCGAAGCCCTCCCTCGTGCTCGAGGCGAGGAAGCTGAACCCCGAGGTGAAGATACTTGTCCGCGTCCGCTACCTGAGCGAGCGCCCGGTATTCGAGGAGCTCGCCGTGGCCGGGGTCTGCTACGAGGAGGCCGAGGTAGCCCTGCGCCTCTCCAAGCTGCTGCTTCTCGACAAGGGGGTGGACGCCGTCCTGATCCGGCAAAAGCTCTCGATCCTGAGGGGGGAGCTCTTCGATCGCGAAAGCCCGATCGCTACAAAAGAGTAGTTTTTTTCCGATTTCCGTCATCAATGTCGCATGACTTCGATTTGTTTCCTCCCGCCCGCCCTGATTTTCAGGGGTTTTCTCGACATTTCATACATAAACGTTGAAAAATGGTGAAAAGCTACATGAATGTAATGAAAAAGGCGTCGTGTCGATGATCTTTAGGTCGGGAAAGGGAGGAATACGGTCCGCCAAAGTTTTCACGATGGTTTCCTTTTCCCCCCGGGCGATATTTCGACAGCGTTACTGTTTCTTTTTATTCTATATAGATCAACAATTTATGATGGTTTCATGATTGTCCTGATTTGGCCGTTCCCCCTTCACCCTTCACCGCTCACCTCTCTTGGCATATTTCCTGCTATTCCTATGCTCATTCCGTACTCGCAGGGGTAGGCAATGAAGAAACTGTTCGCAGCCATGTTCGTTCTCGCTCTCGGCCTGGGCCTGCCGCTTTCGGCCCAAACGGCCAAGGCCCAGCCCGTTCTCTCGACCGGCAATACCGCCTGGGTTCTCGTTTCCACCGCTCTCGTGCTTTTCATGACGGTTCCCGCCCTCGGGCTTTTCTACGGCGGACTGGTGAAGAAGAAGAATGTCCTGAGCATCCTCATGCAGAGCTTTATCACCCTGGCCCTCGTCTCGGTCATCTGGGTGGGCTTCTGCTACAGCCTCGCCTTCAGCGACACCGAGCTGATACCCGGGGTGCTCGGCGACTTCAAGTGGGCCTTCCTCTCGGGGATAAGCCCCGACCAGTTGAGCCCCTATGCGATATCGGACCAGACGGGCCGGATCCCGCACCTCCTGTTCGTGATGTTCCAGTGCATGTTCGCCGTCATCACGCCGGCCCTCATCATCGGGGCCTTCGCCGAACGGATGAAATTCTCCTCCTTTCTGGTGTTTACGACGCTCTGGACAATCCTGATCTACACCCCGATGGCCCACATGGTCTGGTCGACGAACGGCTGGCTCTGCAAGCTCGGGGCCCTCGACTTCGCCGGCGGGACGGTCGTCCACATTACCGCAGGTTTCTCGGCCCTCGCCGTCGTCCTCTACATGGGCAAGCGCAACTACCTCAAGCCGACGCCTCCCCACAACCTTCCCTTCACCCTGGTCGGCGCCGCCATGCTCTGGTTCGGCTGGTTCGGCTTCAACGCGGGTTCGGCCCTCGCCGCCGACGGCATCGCGGCAAGCGCCTTCATGACGACGAACACCGCCGCCGCCGCCGCCGCCCTCGTCTGGGCCCTCCTCGACAGGCTGCTCAACGGGAAGCCGACCATCCTCGGTGTCGCCACGGGAGCAGTCGTTGGACTGGTCGCGGTGACCCCGGCGGCCGGCTTCGCGAACGTCGGCGGAGCCCTCGTCATCGGCGCCATCGCGAGCGGCGTCTGCTTTTTCATGGTGAGCTTCGTCAAGCAGCGCTTCGGCTACGACGACGCGCTGGACGCCTTCGGATGCCACGGCATCGGCGGCCTCGTCGGCGCCCTGCTCACCGGCGTCCTCGCGGACCCGGCGGTCTGGAAGGCCTACGGCGGGAACTACACCGGGGCGGCGTACGGGAATCCCCACCAGCTCCTCGTCCAGCTCATCGCATCGGTCGTCGGCATCGCCCTCTCGTTCCTCGGAACCCTCGTTCTGGTCAAGGTCGTCGACCTCTCACTCGGAATCAGGGTCGACGCGAAATCCGAGGCCATGGGCCTCGACATCACCCAGCACAACGAACGGGCCTACACGGTCATCGAGTAAGGGGACAGCCATGAAAATGATAGTCGCCATCATCCAGCCTCACCGGCTCGAGGAAGTCAAGGAGGCCCTCTACGCCGCCGAAGTCAACCTGATCACCGTATCGGAGGTGCTCGGCCATGGACGGCAGGGAGGGAACACCGAGGTCTACCGGGGCAATCGGGAGAACGGAAACCTGCTGAGGAAGATCAGGCTCGAAATCGGCGTGAACGAGGATTATGTCGAGAAGACCATCGAGGCCATCATCAGGGGAGCCCGCACGGGGGACGTGGGGGACGGCAAGATCTTCGTCTACGATCTCGCCGAGTGCGTCAGGATACGGACGGGGGAAAGGGGCGGCGAGGCGATCGGCTGAGCGTTTTCCCCGGCCGCGGCTCGCACCTACCGGCCGGACCTACTTCCCTGCCAGCTGGATGAAGCCGCGCTCGTCGACGTAGTTGCTTTCGCGGGCGAGCGAGCCCTTCCGGTAATAGCGGACGTAGGGAACCTGATCGTTCCCGAATTTCGTTTCCTTGAAGCTCATGAAATCCTCGAAATAGGGCTCGAGGTCGTATTCCACGTAGCTGATGCGCCGGGTGGAATCCTCGGGCAGCCGATCCAGATATTCCCGCATGCGTATCCACTGGGGGCACCAGCTCTGGGTGAGGACGACGACGGCCGAGGTCGTGGCCTTGATGACGTCGTCGCCGAATTCGCCGTTCCGTATCGCGGTCGCGCATTGATCGGGAGTCAGCTTGTTTATCATGACTAGAAGGTAACCGAACGACGGCGATAAAGTCAAATGCATCGCTACTGTCCCGAAGCTTGTTGATTTACAGAAAGGTCTCACACCCCTCAGCTTGCCGCGTCTCTGGATTTGTGGGGTTGTTGATGAAGCCTCGGCCGGCGCTTTCTTGCCTCGCATCCGATAAAGTGCTATCCCTGTACCAACCCGTAGTTTCGGGCTATCGCCGTGTCGGGCCCCGGTTCGGGGCGGAAGGGGTGGGATCATGATGAATGACATCGAACGCGCCAGGGAAATTCTCGGGCGCATGAGGCTGGAAGAGAAGATCGCACAGCTCTGCTCCGTCTGGATGACGGTGGGGGAGGACGGTTCCTTCGCCTTCAGGGCCGTAGACGACGGCTTCATCGAAAAGGCCTCGGCGGATCCGAAGCTCGTCATGAAGGACGGCATCGGCGGGATCACGCGGCCCCTCAGCACCAGGCTGATCGAGGCGAAAGGCGGCGTTCACTGCCTCAACCTCATCCAGAAATTCCTCGTCGACGGGACGAGGCTCGGCATCCCGGCCCTTCCCCACGAGGAATGCCTGCCGGGTCTCATGGCGAAAGGCAGCACCCTCTTCCCGGCGGCCATCAATTACGGCTCGCTCTGGGACGAGGACCTGGTCGAGAGGGCCGCCAGAGTCATCGGCGACGAGGTCTACCGCGTCGGAAGCCGCCAGGGCCTCTCCCCCGTCCTCGACGTCTCGAGGGACGCGCGATGGGGAAGGACCGAGGAGACCCTCGGCGAGGATCCCTACCTCGTCGGCTGCCTCGCCTCGGCCTACGTGAAGGGCCTCCAGGGCCCGAATCGCCGCATCCTGGCGACCCTCAAGCACTTCGCCGGCCATTCCTTCGGCGAGGGGGCGAGGAACCACGCCCCGGTCAGGATCGGCGAGCGCGAACTGAACGACGTCTTCCTCCTGCCGTTCGAGATGGCGGTGAAGCTCGCCAACGCCGGCTCGGTGATGCCGGCCTA
>DBTK01000048.1:24170-29976 GCA_002307015.1 Spirochaetaceae bacterium UBA1318 | reverse complement strand
GCCCACGATGGTTACGCTGATTCCCCTGTACGTCGCATGGTCGAGGGGGCTGAATCTCCAGGATACCTACTGGCCTCTGATTCTTCCGTATTTCTGCGGCGGCGGGGCGTTCAATATTTTCCTCATTCGCCAGTTCATTAAAACGATACCGCGCGAGCTTGACGAGGCCGCGACGATCGACGGCGCGGGACCGTTCCGGATTCTGGCGAGCATCATCGTGCCGACCATAAAGTCCGCGATGATCGTCGTCGCGCTGTTGCTGTTCATAGGCATGTGGAACGACCTGCTGCAGCAGATGATCTACATCAACTCGTCCAAGAACTTCACGATAGCTCTCGGCCTTTCGCAGTTCAAGGGTTCGCTCCAGTCCGACTGGTCGAAAATAATGTGCGCCACCTGCATTTCGTTCGTCCCGGGCGTGGTCTTCTACCTGATCGGGCAGAAATATTTCGTCGAAGGCATCGTCATGACGGGATTGAAAGCCTGACCCGAGAAACATGGAAATGAACCGCCTTTTCCACTACTGCGTGCTTTTTTTTCCGATACGGCCCCGTAGTAGCCGGGAACCGAAGGCGTGGATGACGAGGCCGGCGAGGATCAGGATCGTGGCGAGGGCGTCGAGGGCGGAGAATCGTTCGCCGAGGCAGAGCGAGGCCGAAGCGACGCCGAAGATGGGAACGAGGAGTGAGAAGGGCGCTATCTTCCCCGCGCCGTGTTTCACGATGAGGCGATTCCAGACGCCGTAGCCGAGAAGGGTCGACAGGATGACGAGGTAGGCGAGGGCGCCGACGGAGAGAGGGGTGATCCCGGTGATCGCGGCGAGCATTCGGTCGGAACCTTCGAAGATGAGCGAGAGCAGGGCGAGGGGAATGGGCGAAAAAAGGCTCGACCAGACGACGAGGCCCAGGGCGTTCGTCGTCGGCATGGCTCGGGCGGTGACGTTGGCGGCAGCCCAGCCGAGGGCCGCGATCAGGAGCATGGCGAAGGGGACGACGAGGCTTCCCGCCGAGATGGGGCCCGCGCCGCTTCCCGAATCGGCGAAGGCGATGACGAGGAGCCCGAGCCCCGCGACGACCATTCCGACGATGTTGTGGACCTTGAGCCTTTCCTTGAGGATGATTCCGGCGAGGAGGGCGGTGAGAAAGGCCTGGGACTGGAGGATGATCGAACTGAGGCCTGCCGGAGCGCCGAGCTTTATGGCGGTAAAGAGGAAGCCGAACTCCCCCACGCCGAGGAAAAGCCCGTAGGCCGCGAGGGCCTTCCAGGGCAGGTCGGGTTTCCTCACGAGGAACACGGCGGGAAGGGCGCTGAAGAGGAATCGGAGGGCCGCGAGCTCGAGGGGCGGGATGCCGCCGACACCGACCTTGATCACGACAAAATTGAAACCCCAGACCGCCGAGATGAGCAGAGCCGTCGCGATCGTCGAGGCGCCGATGCCTTCCCTGTTTCCGTCTTTGTTCATGGCACGTGTATAGCATGAAGGGGAAGCACGGGATAAGTCCCGGGGAAGGAAAATCAACAACCTCTCGGCGCTTTTCCCGGCTCTGTGCGGCGGCGGTAGGCCTGGGGGGAGCATCCCATGATCCTGGTAAAGATGCGGGAGAAGTAGAAGGGGTCGTCGTACCCGAGGGCCGAGGCGATGGCTGAAATTTTCAGGTCCGACAGGTCGAGGAAGGCGCAGGCCTTCTGCATCTTGATCCGGATGAAATACTCGACGGGGGGATAGCCCGTGCTGTTCCTGAACAGGGCGGAGTAGTGGGGAACGGAGAGCTTCGCCACGGCCGCCATGTCGGCGAGGCTCGGGCGTTCCCCGATGTGATCCAGCATGAAGCCGATCGTTTCTTCCATTCTGCGAGAGAGCTCCGAGCCGAGGTTCCCGCGGGTTCCTTCCGCGGCGACGAAGAGGGTCGCGAGAATGTCGGCAAAGGCGATGGACGAGGCGACGATGCCCCGTTCCGTGTAGCCGTGATCCAGGAAGCGGAAGATCCGGTCGAAGATCCCACGCACCTCGCCGACGACGCCGGGTGCGACGGTGAAGCCGCTCTCCCCCTCCGAAGCCGGCGCGAGATAGAAGGGAACGCTCTCGCCGGAGAAATGCGCCCAGAAGATAGTCCATGGCGAGTCCGGCGAGGCCCCATAGGCGTGAGGGATCGAATCGGGAATGATGCAGAAGGATCCGGTAGGCAGCGCGAAGCGGCCCGTTCCCGTTTCGTACCAGCCCCTCCCCTCGACGCACAGGATCAGGATGTGATCGCGGATTCCCTCGCGCCGACGGACGTAGTGGTAGCGGGCCGCCGGAAAATACCCCGCAGCCGAGAGATGGAGGGGCCGGGCGAGCGGGTTCCGGGCGACGGAGGCCATGACATCGTCCGGAATGACGTAGTGGACCTGGCCGGGAAAGCCTTCCGGCTTCCTGAACGCGGGCATTTCATCCATGCCGCCAGTATGGGCCAAAATCATAAGAAAGTCCATCATTTCATCGTCCCATCCATGTCTTCCCGCCGGGAGCTGTCCCTATACTGACCTGAGACTGCGGAATGATGGAGGAAGCGATGACGAAAGCCGAGGGCGATGTGCGCATCTGGGAAGAGGACGTGACGATACCGACCTATCCGGTCGGCGAGCCGGACAAGAATCCCATGTTCCTGGAAAAAAGGGTCTATCAGGGCAGTTCGGGGGTGGTCTATCCCTTTCCCGTCATCGACAAGATCATGGACGAAAAGGTCGACCGGGCATGGCACGTCGTCTTCCTCGAGAACGAGTTTCTGCGCCTGATGATCATGCCCGAGCTCGGGGGCCGGATCCAGTGCGCCTACGACAAGACCAACGGCTATCCCTTCGTCTACCACAACCATACGATCAAGCCCGCCCTCGTCGGGCTCGCCGGACCCTGGATCTCGGGCGGCATCGAGTTCAACTGGCCCCAGCACCACCGGCCCGACACCTACGCCCCGGTCGATTTCTCCCTCGAGGAGAAGGAGGACGGCTCCAGGACCTGCTGGATCGGGGACGTCGACCGCATGGCGGGGCTCCGGGTCCTCACCGGTTTCACCCTGAAGCCGGGAAAGGCCTTCATCGAGATCTCGGCCAGGATCTACAACCGGACCGGCCTTCCCCAGAGCTTCCTCTGGTGGGCCAACCCCGCCGTGGCGGTGAACGAGAGCTACCAGTCGGTCTTCCCTCCCGACGTCCACGCGGTCTACGACCACGGCAAGCGCGACGTCTCCCGGTTTCCCATCGCGACCGGAACCTACTACAAGGTCGACTACTCGGCCGGGGTCGACATCTCCCGCTACCGGAACATACCCGTGCCCACCTCCTACATGGCCTACCGCTCGAAGTACGACTTCGTCGGCGGCTACGACCACGGGAAGGGGGCGGGCATCCTGCACGTCGCCGACCACCACGTTTCGCCGGGGAAGAAGCAGTGGACCTGGGGCACGGGGGAGTTCGGGAAGGCCTGGGAAAGGAACCTCACCGACGGCGACGGGCCCTACATCGAGCTGATGACGGGGGTCTTCACCGACAACCAACCCGACTTCACCTGGATAGGGCCGGGCGAGGAGAAGGGCTTCGTCCAGTACTTCATGCCCTACCAGGCTATCGGCATGGCCAAGAACGCGAACCGCGAGGCCGTCTGCTCCCTCGAAACGACGGCGGACCGGACGACGGGTTCTGTCCGGGCGAGGCTCGGGGTTTACGCCACCTCCCTGCGTCCCGGATCCCGCATCGTGCTTTCGCGGGGGGACGAGGTCCTTTTCTCGGAACGGGCCGACCTCGAACCGGGCAGGCCCTTCCTCGCGGAGGCGTCTTTCCCGGGGCATGGGGCCGGCCTTGAGGCTCTTTCCCTCTCGGTAAAGGACGGGGCGGGACGGCTCCTCGTTTCCTACACGGTCGAGAAGGAGGAAGTGGAACCCATCCCCGAGCCGGCGAAGGGCGCCGAGGCCCCCGGGGAGATCCGGACGATCGAGGAGCTCTATCTGACCGGGGTCCATCTCGAGCAGTACCGCCACGCGACCTACAGCCCCGAAGCCTACTACCGCGAGGCCCTGAAGCGGGACCCGGGCGACGCGAGAAGCAACAACGCCCTCGGCCTCTACCTCCTGAGGCGGGGCGAGTTCGGGGATAGCGTGGCCTTCTTCCAGGCGGCGATAGCCCGGCTCACGGAGCGGAACCCGAACCCCGCCTCGGGCGAGCCCTGGTACAACCTCGGCCTCGCCCTCGGCTGGCTGGGTCGCCAGGAGGAGGCCTTCGACGCCTTCTACAAGGCGAGCTGGAGCGGGGACTCCCAGGCCGCCTCGCTCTTCCAGCTTTCGCGGACGGCCTCCCTCCTCGGCCGCTTCCGCGAGGCCCTGGATTTCGCCCTGGCTTCGCTCCGGGTCCGCTCGGACAACCACGACGCCAGGGCCCTCGCCTCGTCAGTTCTGCGAACCCTCGCCTTCGAGGATGCAGAGGAGGCCTCGAGCCTGCTCGATCGCGCCCTCGTCCTCGTATCGGAGGACCTCGCCGACGACGTCCTCTCGATCCCGTCCCGGTGGGAGAAGGTCCTCGTCCTCCGCGCCCTGGGAAGGAAGGAGGAGGCCGGGGCCGAGGAGGCGGCCTTCTCGCGAAATTCGGGGGCGAACCCCTACGCGGCCCTCGAGCTTTCGTTCTCCTACGCGGCCTCGGGCCTCTGGGACGACGCCCTGCTCGTCGCCGAACGGGGCATAGCCGAGTGCGGGAAGGGCGGGGCGGCCTTCCGCTCCGGCGTCCTGCCCCAGCTCCTCTACGCGGCGTCCCGGTACTCCCGGCTTTCGGGTGGGGAAGGGGGGAGGGCCGAGTCGGCGCGTTTCCTCGGCCTCGCGAAAAAGGCTCCGACCGACTACTGCTTCCCGAACGGCCTCGCGATGATACCGATCCTCGAATGGGCCATGGAAGCCGCCCCCGAGGACCCCCGGGCCCCCTACTACCTGGGCTGCCTCTTCTACGACAAGCGCCGCTACGACCGTGCGGTTTCGCTCTGGGAGGCCTCCGAGAGGCTCGATCCCGGTTTCCCGACAGTCCACCGGAACCTCGCCCTGGCCTGCTTCAACAAGCTCGCCGACCCCGCGAGGGCGAGACGGGAACTCGAAACCGCCTTCTCCCTGGACGAAAGCGACGCCCGGGTCCTCCTCGAGCTCGACCAGCTCTACAAGCGGATCGGCCGGCCGCCGGCCGAGAGGCTCGCCTTCCTCGAGGGCCACCTCGACTGCGTGGAAAAACGGGACGACCTGTTCATCGAATACGTCTCCCTCGTGAACATGGCCGGCGACCATGGGAAAGCCCTCGGCCTCGTGACCGGAAGGAGGTTCCATCCCTGGGAGGGCGGCGAGGGGAAGGCGACGGCCCAGTACACCTGGGCCCTCGTCGGCATCGCCGGGGAAAGGCTCGGGGAGGGGGATCAGGCCGGGGCGGCCTCGGCACTCGAGCGCGCCCTCGAACTGCCCGAGAGCCTCGGCGAGGCGAAACTCGTCGGCGCGAAGGACAACATGGTCCACTACCTTCTCGGCCGGGTTCTCGAGGACTCGGGGAGGCGGGAGGAGGCCGAGCGCGAGTTCGAGGCGGCGACGGCGGGATCGGGGGAGCTCGGGAGCGTGATGTTCTACAACGACCAGCCGGCCTACCAGGCCCTCTACCAGGCACTCGCCTTCGCGAGGCTCGGGATGGCCGACAGGGCCCGGGGCCTCGCCAACCGCCTCGTCGACACGGGCGAGCGGAGGGTTTTCGACGAGCCGAGGATCGACTACTTCGCCGTGTCCCTTCCCGATTTCCTCATCTTCGACGAGGA
>DBTK01000048.1:23678-23919 GCA_002307015.1 Spirochaetaceae bacterium UBA1318 | reverse complement strand
TCCTCATCTTCGACGAGGACCTCGGGGCGAGGAACCGGGTCTTCTGCCGCTTCCTCATGGCTCTCGGCTCCCTCGCCCTGGGCGACGGGGAGAGGGCTCTCCGGGAGCTGGGGACGGTCCTCGCCCTCGATCCCGCCCACCAGGAGGCTCTCGTCCATCGGGAGCTTTCGGGGCTGCTGCTTGAAACCGGGAAATGAGTTTCGCGGCGGGGACGGCTTCACCCCCGCCGATTCGCGGCCGT
>DBTK01000048.1:0-23459 GCA_002307015.1 Spirochaetaceae bacterium UBA1318 | reverse complement strand
TGAGTTCCGCGGCGGGGACGGCTTCCCCCCCGCCGATTCGCGGCCGTAGACAATCCCGATGGCCGCATCTATAGTGGCGTATTCATGAAAGATGCGGGAGCTGCCCTTGTATACGATTCTCATCGTCGAGGATGAGGAGGTCTTCCGGCGAGTCCTTCCCCTCATCATCGATTGGTCTTCCCTCGGGTTCTCGATAGCCGGCACGGTCGAGAACGGCCGGAAGGCCCTCGAGTTCTGCGAAGGCCGGAGCGTCGACGTCGTCCTCACCGATATCCGAATGCCGATCCTGAACGGGATCGAACTCGCCATGGAGCTCCGGCTTCGCTCCTCGGGGACGAAGGTCGTCCTGCTGAGCGCGTTCGACGATTTCGAGTACGCGAGGAAGGGCATCGAGTGCGGGGTCTACGGCTACATCCTGAAATCCGAGGGCGAGGAGGAGATCGAGCGCTACTTCGCCGGCCTCAGGCGCCGCCTGGACGAGGAGGGCGCGGCGCCTCCCGGAAGCGGGAATCTCGACTCGGGGCGGGAGCGCTCCCTCGCTTCCCTCATCGAGGCGGCGGAAGCTCCGAATGCCGCGGAGGAAGGGACAGCCCCCCTGGCCCTCGCCCTCGTCGACCTGGACGAATGGCCGATGCTGGAGAGGCAGCTCGGGCCCCAGGCCGTTCACGAGCTCCGGGACCTGGTGCGCCTCGAACTCGTCGAGCTTGTGGAGAAGGCCGGCCTCGGTTCGGTCGCCGATCACGGGCGCTCCGTGGCCGTCGTCCTTTCCGCGCGCGTCGAGGCCCCGAACCTGTTCTTCTCGACCCTTCTCGGCGAGGTCAACTCCCGCCTCGCGATTGCCGACCTCAACCACCGCGAGACGACGAGCGTCAGCCTCTCCTTCGCCGCCGTGGAGGGGGGAAGGGCGGGGCTGGGGACCGCGCTCGAGCGCGCCTCGGCGGGTTTGGCCGAGCGGGTCTCGAAAGGCCCCCGCTCCTGCGTCGAAACCCCGGTTCGCTCCTCCCGCGGGCTGGAGTCCTTCCCCTCCGAAACCACCCTCGTCGGGGAGCTCAGGGCCGTGCTCGACGGCCTTCGGACCTCGCGCCCGCCGACGAGGGAGGGCGAGGCGACGGCGATCATCGAGTTCCTCGACGGCGTCGAGGCGAGGGCCGTGGATTGCAGGCTTCAGCTCATCCGTCCCGTCGCTGATTTCGCCTCCCGCGCCGTCGTCGTCCTCACGAGGGAGAGCGAGTCGCCGCTCGCGGAGTCTCCCTCGGCGGTCGCCGTCCTCGATTCCATCCTCGCCGAGATTCCCCTCTACGAAACGGCCAGCCCGCTGCTCGGGAGGCTCAAGCATGCGGTGAGCGACGCCTTCGGAGCCCTCGACTCCGGCCTCGACCCGCGGGGCATCAGGCTCGTGCGGGAGGCGATCGAGTGCATGCAGGCGGCCTACCAGGGCTCGATCAGCCTCGAGAGCGTGGCCGCCAGGCTCAAGGTCCATCCCGTCCACCTCTCGCGGGTCTTCTCGCGGGATTACGGGAAGACCTTCACGAGCGTGCTCACCGGGATCAGGATCGAGGCGGCCAAGGAGCTCTTGGCCGACGGACGCTACAAGATCTACGAGATCGCCGACCTCGTCGGATTCGGCAAGCCCCGCTATTTCAGCGAACTCTTCAAGAAGATGACGGGATACACCCCCCTCGAGTACCGGGGGAAGTTCACATGAGGTTCCGCTCGCTCAAGGCCAAGATCGCGGGCGCCGGCCTCGCCCTGTCGCTGACCTCGGTCATCCTCACGGCCGTCGCCTGCTATTTCCTCGACTACCGGGTCGTCCACGAAAAGTACTCGCGCGCGAACGACATGGTCGTCAACGCGGCGATCGACAAGACCAACGCCATCCTCGACGGGATCGTGCAGGTCTTCAACCGGGGGCTGAACAGCGAGCTCTACCGGGCCTTCGTCGATTCGAGTTCCGCCGGGACCTTCGCCTCGGCGAAGGCCTCCATGGATTACCGGGAATTCCTGAGGGACCTGATCCTGTACAACAACGACTTCGACGCCCTGATCGTCCTCGACGCGCGCTCCGACGAGAGCGTCGTGGCCGCCAACACCGTCTCGGCCTCCTACTCCCCCTACCGGTCCGTCGTGCATTTCAGGCAGTTCGCCGAAAACGCGAAGGCAGGCCCGCGGTTTTTCCTGGACAGCTACCAGGAGAGGGGCACCGAGCGTATCGCCATCGTCAACCCGATACTCGAGCGGGGCACCGGCCGGATCGAAGCCTACATGATAGCCGTGCTGAGCGAGCGCTTCTCCGACACCCTCCGTTTCGTGGGCGACGGGATCTCGATGACGGACGGCCTGGGGAACTCGGCCTGGCTGACCCCCCATCCCGACAGGGGGCCGGGGAAGGACCTCCGATCCTACGGCCTCACGATCGAGGGATGGAAGGTGTCGACGTCCTTCTCCTTCGAACCCCTGGGGGCGAGGCTCGTCCACGCCCTCCAGATCGACCTCGCCTGCGGCCTCGCCTTCGCGGCCCTCGCCTTCGCCCTGCTTTCCTTCGTCGCGAAACGGATCGTGGCGCCGATCGGCGAGATGAGAAAGCGCGCGGTGAGCATGGCCTCGGACGAGAGGCCGGAGGGATTCCCGCCGTTTCCGCGAAGGCGGCGGAATTTCAAGTTTTCGGTGCTCGTCCTGTTTTCCTGCGTCGTCGCCATTCCGGTGCTCGGCATCACCCTCCATTCCTACTTCGAGACGAAGTACATCGCCGAGAAGAAAATCAGTTCGGTTTTCCGAACCAGCGCCGATCTCCTCTACCAGCGGATGAACCTCGTTTTCAGGTCATACGCCGACACGGTCAACGAGATCGGGATCGTCGACGCCACGGTCCAGCACCTCCTCGCCGCCAGGCCTGAGGCGGCCTCGATCGAGGCCCTGCGCTACGAGATCAACCGCCTCCTGGTGACCAACCACGACTACGGCCGGGACATCGAGAACATCCGCTTCTACGACACCTCCTTCCGCCTTCTCTATTCCTCCTATTACGCGCCGGCCTTCATCTCGGAAACAGCCGCCCGGGAGGACCTCGAGTTCATCAAGGCTAACTGGGGAAGGAACCTCTGGAAGAGCCACACCGGGGTTTCGGCGAACGCGGTCTTCGCCAAGGTCGGCCTGCAGATCCGGGGTGCGAGCCAGGGCATCGAGTCGGGCAAGCTTCTCGGCTACATGATCGTCGATTTCCGGACCGACGAGATCCTGAGGATGATCGACGAGTTCCTCCGGTATTCCGACGTCCGGGTTCTGCTCCTGGACGGCGAAGGCTCCGACGTGTTCCTCCGAAACGACACCTTTATCCGCTCGCTCGGGATCGGGGGCCTCCTCGGGGCCGACGCCGGGGGGGGCGAGGGCGTCGCCTTCACCCGCGGACGGGACCGCTACCTGATGACCCTCCAGTCCTTCCCCCAGAACGGATGGAAACTCGTCTTCATCCTGAAGAACTTCGACGAGAACGCCATCGTCGTCTACTACAGCCTCGCCCTCCTCGTCGGCCTCCTCGCCCTGAGCCTCGCCTTTTCCTTCGGGCTGACGACCGTCATCACCTCGGGCATCTCGGGCCTGCTCAAGACGGTGAGGAGGGTCGGCCGGGGGGACCTGGACGCGCGCTACACGGGACGGGCGACCGACGAGATCGGGGAGCTTGGCGCGAGTTTCAACATGCTCCTCAACCGGCTCAATTCCCTGATCGAGGAGAGGTACCGCTCGGAGATGACGATCAAGGACACGGAGATCCGCCTCAAGGAGTACGAGCTCAACTACCTCCAGGCCCAGATCAATCCCCACTTCCTCTACAACGTGCTCAAGACGATCCAGTACATGGTCTTCATCGGGGACCAGAGGGCGGAGCGGATGGTGAAGCTCCTCATCGTCCTCTTTAAGATGGGGATAGCCCGGGGCGAGCGGGTCGTCAGCCTCGAGGACGAGCTTCGCCACGTCTCGACCTACCTCGAGATCCAGGGCATCCGCTTCTCGAACCGCTTCGAGGTTTCCATCGACGTCGACGCCGAGACGAGGAGGCTCAGGATCCTCAAGCTGACCCTCCAGCCCATCGTCGAGAACGCGATCCAGCACGGCTTCGAGGTGTCGGACAAGACCGGCTCGATCTTCATCGGGGGCCGGGTCGAGGGCGGGACCCTCCTACTGACGGTTCGGGATACCGGGGTCGGCATGGACCGGGCGACCCTTGAACGGATCCGGGCCGACCTGCACACGACAGGCGACACGGCCGGGATAGGCCTCGCGAACGTGAACGCCAGGCTCACCCTCTACTACGGCGAGGGCTACGGTCTCATGCTCGACAGCGTCCCCGGCGAGGGCACCGTCGTGACCGCGAGGATTCCCGTCGTCCTCGATCCTTCCTCCCCTGGCGGGGTTAAAATATCGGACTAAATGCTATGCTTGGGGCGTTTCGCGTTCGTTTTTTCGGGTTTACCCTTTTTCAATGAAATCGACTCCCGCATCGATCGAGAGGCTCAACCAGAAAAGCTTCCGCCGCTACCGATACCTCTATGTCATGTTCATCCCGGTACTCGCCTGGTACCTCATTTTCTGCTACGTGCCGATGTACGGGCTCGTGATGGCCTTCCAGGATTTCTTCATGAGCAAGGGCTACTTCGGGAGCCGCTTCGTCGGCTTCAAGCATTTCCTCGAGCTCTACAACGATCCGGATTTCGTCAGGGCCTTCGTCAACACGGCCGTCATCGCCCTCCTCCGGATGGTGACCGAGTTTCCATTCGGCATCGCCCTGGCCCTTTTCCTCAACGAGATCAGGCACCAGAAGCTCAGGAAGACCGTGCAGACGATCATCTACCTGCCCCATTTCCTCTCCTGGGTCATCGTGGCCTCCATCTTCTTCACCTTCCTCAGCCCCGAGCGCGGGCTGCCCCAGATGATCTACGCCTCCTTCGGGAAGGACGCGCCCAACTACCTGACCAACCCGGAGAGCTTCAGGGCCCTCCTCATCCTCTCCGACATCTGGAAGGAGGCGGGGTTCTCGACCGTCGTCTACGTGGCGGCTATGGCCGCAATCGATCCCCAGCAGTACGAGGCCGCCCTGATCGACGGCGCCGGCCGTTGGGGCCAGATGATGCACATCACCCTTCCCGGAATCAGCAACATCGTGGTCGTCATGTTCATCCTCACGATCGGCCAGATCCTGAACTGGGGCTTCGACCAGGTCTACAACTTCTACAGCCCCATGGTCTTCTCCTCGGGGGACATCGTCGACACCTACATCTTCCGGTCGGCCCTCGGCGACAACAAGTTCAGCTTCGCCGCGGCGGCGGGACTGTTCAAATCCCTCCTCTGCGCCGTCTTCCTCGTCGCCTCCAACGCGGCGGTCAAGAAGCTCGGCCAGGAAAGCATCTACTGAATCGGGGGCAGCGATGTTCATACAGAAGCGTTTTTCGGTCATCGATTTTCTCATCTACTTCTTCCTGATCCTGTTCGCCCTGATGATCGTCCTGCCGGTCTGGCAGATCATCGTGATCTCGACCTCCTCGGAGCAGGTCTACATCGCCGACAAGGTTCACCTGGTTCCCCGGAGCTTCAGCCTCAACGAGTACTCGAGGGCCCTCGGGAGCATAGGCGGGATCACGAGGTCCCTCTTTATCTCGATCGCCGTCACGGTCTTCGGCACCTGCATCAGCATGATGCTGACGACGATCGGGGCCTTCGTGCTTTCCAAGAAAGACCTGCCGGGGAGGAAGGCCCTGTTCGGCTTCGTCCTTTTTCCGATGTTCTTTTCGGGCGGCCTGGTGCCCTTCTACATCCTGATCCGGACCCTCCACCTGTCGGACACGATCTTTGCCCTCACCCTGCCGGTCGCCATTTCGACCTACAACCTCGTCATCATGAAGAACTACTTCGCCGGCCAGCCGGCGAGCCTCGAGGAGGCGGCAAGGCTCGACGGGTGCAGCGAGCTCCAGATCCTGATGAAGGTGATCGTCCCGATTTCGATGCCGATGTTCGCCGCCATAAGCCTCTTCTACGGGGTCGCCTACTGGAACGACTATTTCCTCGCCACGATGTTCATCAGTTCGAACAAGATGTACCCCCTCCAGGTCGTGCTCAGACAGATGATCATCCAGAACCTCGTGCTCTCCCAGGTCGGCGTCAGGATGGAATCCTCGAACCCCGAGCAGTTCAAGATGGCCTGCATCGTGATCGGGATGATCCCGGTCCTCCTGGTCTACCCCTTCATCCAGAAGCACTTCACCAAGGGCATCATGCTCGGGGCCGTGAAGGAGTAGGGCGGTAAATTCGATCTCAATGAAACCGGCCGCGGGGCGAATCTCGTCCGACGACGGCCACGGTATCGAGATACAAAGGAGCGGTACATGAAGAAGAGTTGGGCGTTGACCTTGGCCTGCCTCGTGTTGCTTTTCTCCCCCGGACTGGTCTGGGGCGGCCCCGAGCCGACCAAGCTGAGGTTCGTGAGGGCGGGCAACGAGCAGGATCCCGAGAAGGACAGGATCCTTCTCGATCTGCAGAAGAAGCTGAACATCTCCCTCGAGATCGTCAGCATCCCGTGGGACCAGTTCCCGTCGAAGCTGAACATCATGATGGCCGCCGGCGAGACCATCGATTTCGCCAACTGCGACGCGGGCAAGACCCTGAACGAGTGGGCCCAGAACGGGCTCCTCTACGACTACGATTCCATCCTGAAGAGCGGAAAGTACCCCTACGTCTCCTCGGTCGTGAACGCTGACCTCTACAAGGGTCTGAAGGTCGGCGGCAAGTCCTACTACAAGCCGCTGGGACTCTGCTCCCAGCAGTGGGGCTACCTGATCCGGAAGGACTGGCTCGACAAGGTCGGCCTCAAGGTTCCCACCACCGTCGACGAGCTCTACGCCGTCGTCAAGGCCTTCAAGGATAAGGACCCCGACGGCAACGGCAAGGCCGACACCTACGGCTGGTACACCAGGTTGAGCGGAGAAGCCGACGCGAGCTGGAATTTCTTCCTCATCAACAGCGTCTACGCCGTCAACGCCGGCGTCAAGAACTGGGTGAAGCTCCCCGACGGCACGGTCACCCGCTGGGAGATGTCCGACGCCGCCAAGAGCAGCGCCCTTTTCGTGAACAAGCTCGCCAAGGACGGGCTCGTCAACCGCGACTGGCTCACCCTTAAGCGCGACAGCGCCCAGGGCCCCGAGTCCGACGATTTCGCCGCCGGAAAGTACGGCATCGCCAGGACCTCGATTCCGGACGTGTTCGTGTCGAAGCTCCAGAAGATGAACCCGAACGCCAAGGTCGTCTTCCTGCCCCCGCTCAACGGGGTCAACGGGATTCCCCAGAACTCGGGCGCGAACGGCGGCTACTGGTGGGGCACCGTGCTCCCGAAGACCGGCAAGAATCCCCAGAAGGTCGTCGAGCTGCTCGACTACTGCCTGACGAAGGAAGGCCGCGAGCTCACCGAGTTCGGCATCAAGGGCGTGCACTACACCGACGCCGTCGACTCCGGCGACAAGAGGATCTACACGATCAACAAGGCCGAATGCGACAAGGACTGGGACACGAAGAAGAACGGCTACCTCTATCCCCTCACCTGGGGCGGGTTCAACTACTACGAGTACGCCTACATCCCGATCAAGGAATACAACTTCAACTACGACAAGGCCTTCGCCAACGTCCAGTCCTGGCTGCCCTCCGACATGGCCAAGGGCGAGTTCTCGACCTGGCAGGCGATGAACTCCCGGTACTCCGTGCCGAGCCCGATGATGAACATCCTCGACGACCGCCTCCTGGGCGACGCCGATAAGCTCCTGTCCATTTTCAACGAGGGATGGCTCAAGGCCGTCCTCAGCCCGGACGGCAGCTTCGACAAGAACTGGAGCGACATGCAGGCCAAGTGGATGAAGGCCGGCGGCGCCGACATACTCAAGTACGGACAGGATTACTACAAGACTCACCAGTAAGCGACGAAAGGCCCGGGACCGTTCCGTCCCGGGCACGAGTCAAAGAGGGGATCATGGGAAAAGATATGATGGGGGCTGTCGTCGCATACGCCCCGGGCGATTACCGGTTCGAACGCGTTGGTATCCCCGAGCCGGGGGAGAGCGATATCCTTATCAAGGTCGAGGCCTGCGGGATCTGCGCCGGCGACCTCAAGTGCTACCAGGGCGGGAAGCGGTTCTGGGGAATCGACGGAAAGGACAAGTACGTCGAGGAGCCCTTCATCCCCGGCCACGAGTTCTCGGGCCGCATCGTCGCCATCGGGCGGGCCAGGGAGAAGGCCACCGGCTTCCGCATCGGCGACCGCGTGATCGCCGAGCAGATCGTGCCCTGCGGCTCCTGCCGGTTCTGCCGCGAGGGGAACTACTGGATGTGCGATCCCCACGACGTGTTCGGCTTCAAGTCCCGCCTTCCCGGCGGCTTCGCCGAGTACGCCATCCTTCCCGGTCGGGCCCTGGTGCATCGGGTTCCCGACTCCCTCACCGTGGAGGAGGCGGCCCTGATCGAGCCCTACTCCTGCTCCCTCCATGCCGTGAAGCGCGCGAAGCTCGGGAGCGATGACGTGGTCGTCATCTCGGGGGCCGGTCCTCTCGGCCTCGGGATGGTCGCCTCGGCCTCGAAACTCGGGCCCCGAAAGATCATCGTTCTCGACTACAAGGCCGACCGCCTCGCCCACGCGAAACGGCTCGGCGCCGATCTCGTCGTGAATCCAGGCGAGGATGATGCCGAGGCCATCGTGAGGGGCCAGACCGGCGGCTACGGCTGCGACGTCTACATCGAGGCGACCGGCCATCCCCAGAGCGTCGTCCAGGGCTTCCGCATGATCCGGAAGCTGGGCCGCTTCGTCGAGTTCAGCGTCTTCAACGACGACGTCACCTGCGATTTTTCCGTGATCGGCGACGGAAAGGAACTCGACATCTTCGGCGTGTCCCTCAGCCCCGATTGCTACGAAGAGGTGATCTCGGGGTTCGAGACGGGAAGCCTCGCCTCGGCGGGGGTGGTGACGAACCGCTTTCCCCTTTCGGAATTCGAGGCCGGTTTCGAGGCCGCCAAGGGCGCGGGCGGTTCCGTAAAGGTCATCCTCTCGGGCGTCTAGCGGGCTTTCACCATCCCGCAGTTCGGCATCCGCCGGGGATTGGGCCTCGCCCGCTTGGTCTGGAAAAACAGTTTCCGCATCATTCTCAGGTTGGGGGTTCCATGGACAGCAACGACATTCGATCATTCATAGATCTTTCGGGCCCCTGGCAGGCCCATCTCGAACCGGGAGACTCACGCGACGATGGAAGCCGCGTGCCCGAGCGCTGGGAGGAGAGCGTCCTCCTTCCGGGGGCCCTTTCCTCCCAGGGCTTCGGCGATGAGGTCGGGGTCGATACCCCGTGGATCGGGGACATCTTCGACACCTCCTGGTTCACCGAAGAGCAGTACGAGCCCTACCGCCGGAAGGGAAACATCAAGGTTCCCTACTGGCTCCAGCCGGACCGGCGCTACGTCGGACCGGCCTGGTACCGGAAGACCGTCGAGGTCCCCCGGGCCATGGCCGGCAAGCGGCTCTCCCTCGTCCTCGAGCGTCCCCACTGGGAAACGAGGCTCTGGTTCGACGGCCGCTACGTCGGCTCGAACGACAGCCTCTCCGTTCCCCACGAGTACGACCTCGGCGTCACGGGGGTTCCGGGCGGGCATACGATCGAGCTCCGCATCGACAACAGGATGATCTTCAACATCGGCCCGAACTCCCACTCCATGGCCGACCACACCCAGGGCGACTGGAACGGCGTCGTCGGCTCGATTCGGCTCGTCGCCTCGAGCCCGGTCTGGATCGAGGGGCTTGAGATCTTTCCGTCGCTCGCGCGGAGGACGGCCGTCGTTCGCGCGAGGATCGGGAACACCTCGGGCTCTCCCAAGCGGGGCCGCATTACGATCGGCCTTGAGGGAAGGGCCGATCCCCCCGCCCTCGAATCGGCCCCCCTTGAGTTCCCGCCGGGAGTGAGCGTCGAACACCTCGAGTACCGCCTGGGCGATGGTCTCGAGGCCTGGGACGAGTTCGCCCCTCATGTCGAGCGGCTGACCGCCTCGCTCACCGTAGGCGGAATCGGTCCCTGCGATTCCCTGACCTCGAGCTTCGGGCTCAGGGAGGTGGGGACGGTCGGAACCCGGATCGCCCTCAACGGGCGGCCCCTCTTCCTCAGGGGAACCCTCGAGTGCTGCGTCTTCCCCCTCACCGGTTACCCGCCCACCGATCACGAGCCCTGGCGCACGCTCTACGGCCGGGTCAAGGCCCACGGACTCAACCACGTCCGCTTCCACTCCTGGTGTCCGCCTGAAGCCGCCTTCGACGCCGCCGACGAGGCGGGGGTCTTCCTCCAGATCGAGTGCTCGACCTGGGCGAACCAGGGGGCGGGGGTCGGCACCGACGCGAGGTTCGACGAATGGCTCTACCGCGAGGGGGAGAGGATCGTCTCCCGTTTCGGGAACCATCCCTCCTTCATCATGATGGCCTACGGGAACGAGCCCGACGGCCGAACGGAGGAATTCCTCGGCTCGTGGGTGTCCTACTGGAAGGGCCGGGACGACAGGCGGGTCTACACCACGGCCGCGGGCTGGCCGGCGATACCGGAGAACGACTACCACAACATCCCCCAGCCCAGGGCCCAGGCCTGGGGCGAAGGCCTCGATTCGAGGATCAACGCCAAGCCCCCCGAGACCAGAACCGACTACCGCAGCTTCGTGGAGCGCTACGCGAAACCGATCGTGAGCCACGAGATCGGGCAGTGGTGCTCCTTTCCCAATTTCGACGAGATCGAGAAGTACCGGGGGCCGCTCAAGGCGAAAAACATGGAAATCTTCCGGGACTTCCTGGAGGCGAAGGGCATGGGCGACCAGGCTCGCGATTTCCTCATCGCCTCGGGGAAGCTCCAAGCCGCCTGTTATAAGGAAGAGATCGAGTCGGCGCTTCGGACCCCCGGTTTCGCGGGATTCCAGCTCCTCGGACTTTCGGACTTCCCCGGCCAGGGGACTGCCCTCGTCGGCGTGCTCGACGCCTTCGGCGACGAGAAGGGCTACGTGACCCCGGCGGAGTTCCGGGAATCCTCGGGCGTCACGGTGCCCCTCGCCCTGCTCGACAAGCGCTACTGGAGGGTTTCCGAATCCCTCGAGGCCGACCTCGAGGTCGCCCATTTCGGCCCGGCAACCCTCGACCAGGCCGATGTCGCCTGGCAGCTTCTGGACTCGTCCGGGAAACCCGTCGCGGACGGCCGGTTCCCGGGTCTCTCGATCCCGACCGGAAGCCTGACCCCGGTCGGACGGGTTTCCCAACCCCTTTCGGGGCTTCCCTCAGGGGCGCGGTACGAGCTCGTCGTGTCGGTCGAGGCCCGGGACGCGGGGGGGCCGCATTCGGGATCCTTCTCCGTCGTCGGCAGGAACCGGTGGGACGTCTGGGCCTTCCCGGACCGGCTCGAAACGGGGGTTCCCGACGGCGTCCATGTCGCCCACGAGCTTGACGACGCCTCGCGCGCCGTCCTCGATCGGGGAGGGAAGGTCCTTCTCCTTCTTACCCCGTCCTCGGTGGATTCCGACGTCGCCCTCGGCTTCTCCTCCGTGTTCTGGAACACCGCCTGGACGAAGGGTCAGGCTCCCCACACCCTCGGGCTGCTCTGCGATCCCGGCCATCCGGCCTTCGCCGATTTCCCGACCCGGTCCTACAGCGACTGGCTCTGGTGGGAGCTCGTCCACGGTGCCGCCGCCATGGTCATGGACCGGCTGCCCCGCGGCTTCCGACCCCTCGTCCAGCCCATCGATACCTGGTTCAGGAACCACCGGCTGGGCCTCCTTTTCGAGGCGAGGGTGGGGAAGGGGAGCCTCCTCGTGAGCAGCATGGACCTGGACTCGGACCTTTCGCGCCGCCTCGTGGCGAGGCAGATGAGGCACAGCCTGCTCCGGTACATGGCCTCTCCCGCCTTCGATCCGGAGGCCGAGGTCAGTTTCGAGGATGTAGTTGGATTGTCGAAGAAGAAATGATCTCGGCGGCGAAAGCCCCGCGGCCGAGCGGTCGCGGGGCACCCATCGCATCGGCCCCGTACGGGACTCACCCGACCTTCACCTGGATCTGCCGTTCGGTCCGGCCGGCCTTTTTCTGGATGGTCAGGGTCAGGGTGCCGTTCCTGAACTCGGCGTTGATGTGCTCGGGGTCGGCATCCTCGGGCAGGGAGAAGGCCCGTTCGAAGGATGAGGAGAGGCGCTCGTGGAGAAGGTAGCGCCGCTGGTTCTGGTCCTTCTTTTCCTCGGCGGTCGAGGAAATCCTGAGTACGCCGCGGTCGACCTTTACCGCCAGGTTCTTTTCGTTCACGCCGGGGAGATCCGCTTCGAGAGAATAGCCGTTCTCGGTTTCGCAGATGTCGACCAGGGGCAGGCTTCCCCTCGTCCCCATGACGTCGCGGTCCTCGAAAAAGGAGCTCATCCAGTTTTCGAAGAGGTCGTCGATCGTCTTGACCTCGTTCAAGGGTTTGCGCAGCATCGGGCTTTTCATAACAACCTCCATATGGTTAAGATCCTGGTTCAAACCGAACCACAATTATTATAAAGCAAAGAGTGTGCCAACCACCTCGGGAATTGATTTTACCGTGCCGCTGGCGCCGTTCGGGGCGTTGTTCGTAATTGTTTGATTTGCAATGACTTATCGATGAGGTTTTCGCGAAGTCCGTCGGCACAGGAATCGCCATGAATGCGATGGCGGTTCAGACCCGGAACCTGTTTCCCTAAGCCTCAGGTCCCCTGAAGGCAAGGGAAGGTCCTGGGTCAAATTTACACAACCGATGGGCCTCGCCCATCCGGATTTGGCCGAAAATTCCCCGACCGGCCCCTCTCGAAAAGCGCCTCGAGCCGTTGTGCCTCCCTGCGCTTTATTATATCCTGGGGGTCTGCTCAAAGAGGCTCCACCGCATGCACCTTAGTTTTCTGAATCAATCCACGGCCCAGCGCCGAGACCTGATCCTGAAGGGTTCCATATCCCGAACGATCATGTTTCTCTCCGTTCCCACCCTCATGCTCGGCGCCGTCCAGGCCCTGATGCCCCTGATGGACGGGCTCTTCATCAACAACGTATCGGGAACCCTGGTCGCGAGCGCGGTAACCTTCAGCGACCCCGTCGTCAACATGGCGACCTCCCTCGCCCAGGGCCTGAGCGTCGCCGCCATGGCGATCATCGGTCAGCTGAACGGCAAGGGCAACTTCGCCGAGTCGAAACGGACGGCGACCCAGATCGTGGTCTCAGGCTCCATCCTCGGCTGCCTTTCCGCGCCCCTCCTCCTGATCGCGGGGGCCGTCATCTCGAGATCGGTCAATCCCGAGATATCCCGGAACGTCTTCCTCTACCTCTCGCTCTACGCCCTGGTGCTTCCCTTTTCCTTCATGGAATCGATCTACAACGGGATCAAGAACGCGAACGGCCAGCCCGAGGCCACCTTCATCCGCATGGTCATCATGCTCATCCTCAAGGTGTTCTTCAACTTCCTGTTCATCTACTGGTTCCGCTTCGGCATCGTCGGCTGCGTGCTCGCCTCCCTCCTCGCCAACGTCATCGTCACGGTCTGGATGTTCCACGAGCTTTTCGTCAGGCCGGGCGCCGACCGCCTCGACCTCAAGGATTTCCGGTTCGACGTGTCCATCGTCAGGCAGCTGGGGAAGATCGGGTTTCCCGCGATGCTCACCTCGTTCCTGCTCAACCTGGGTTTCTTCCTCATCAACACCGAGACGGAAAAGTACGGTCCCGTCGTCCTCAACGGTCAGGGGATAGCGAGCAACATCACCTCCGTCTGCTTCATCCTCCCGGGCGCCTTCAGCGCCGCGGTCACCACGATGGTGAGCATGAACATCGGCGCCGGGAATCCGGCAAAAGCCAAGCGCTCGGCGATCGCCGGCTGCATCATCAGCGCGATCACGGCCGTCATCGTCATTTCGGTCATCGTTCCCCTTTCCTCCCACCTGACCATACTCTTCACGCGGAAGGCGGACCTCCTCGAGATCGCGAACCACGCCCTCCACATCTACACCTACTCCGTCGTCGGTTTCGGGGTCTGCATGACCGTCCAGGGGGCCTTCATCGGGCTCGGCAGGACGAAGGTTCCCCTCATGCTCGGGATCTTGAGGATCTGGTTCCTCCGCTATGTTTTCATCCTCGCGACCGAGCGCTTCCTCTCGTACTACGCGGTGTTCTGGGGCAACCTCTTCTCGAACTACATGGCGGCCATCATCGCCCTCATCCTCCTGTCCCGCGTGCGCTGGGTTTCGGTCATCAGGGTGAAGAAGCCCGAGGTCCTTCCGGCCGAATGACGTTGCCGGCTGGAATTGTCCGTGGTATACTTACCCCGCATGACCAGCCGATTGCACATCCCCGCCCTGCCCTCGCTGCCCCTTTTCGCCAAGATCTTCCTCGCTTTCGTCCTCGTGGTCGTGCCCATCTACCTGGTCAGCTTCTTCCTCTACCAGACCGGCATCGAGGCCGTCCGCGAGCGGCTCCTGGAGGCCGAGGCCCAGCAGGCCAGGGTCGGCCTTCAGAACCTGGAGCGGGAGGTCCTGAGGGTCCAGGATGTGATGCTCCATTTTACCGACAACTACCAGCTGAGGAAGCTGGCTCTGGAATCCACGGTCAATCTGGGCTGGGACAACGTCGAGGCCATCCGGACCCTGCAGGGAAGCCTCTTCATCCTTTCGGCCATGAGCCCCCTCGTCGAGACCTGTTCGGTCTGGCTGCCCTACATGGGGCGAGTCATCACGCCCCTCGACGTCCTACCCCGGCCCGGCCTCGGGGGCAGGGGCCTTTCCGTCAAGAGCGGCATCCTGAGCCAGGGGGACGGCTTTTCCCTCGATCTCGCCTATCCGGCGAACCACGAGACGAGCGGTCTGCAATTCCTCGTCTCCACCTCGTTCACCGGGAACAAGCTCCGGGACTACCTCGCGACGATCGCCCGGTTCCCCGGCGGCTCCGCGTTCATGGCCGTCGGCCCGGAGCGAACCCTGATCGGCGACTCGGTGACCGCGGAGCTCCGCGAGACGGTGGGCGCGGCCAGGGCCGTGAGGGCGGCGAACGGGGAAAATCCACGGAATCAATTTCGTCGGACGATCGGGGGAAGGACGAGCCTGGTCACCTACATCGAGTCGGAAAGGTTCGACCTGGCCATTCTTCTCGTCACCCCTGAGGACAAGGTCCTCGGGCCCCTCGTCTACCTGAGCACCTGGTTCGTGTTCCTGACCGTCCTGACCCTGGTCCTGATCCTGATCTTCGCCCTCTGGCTGACGGCCTTCATCGAGAGGCCGCTCCACACCTTGATCGACGGCTTGACCCGGGTCGAGGGTGGGGACCTCAAGGTGAGCCTGACGACGGTCCGTCAGGACGAGTTCGGTTTCCTCTACAGCCACTTCGACCGGATGGTGGCCAGCCTCGACTCGACCATGACCCGGCTCGTCGAGCAGGAGACCCTGGTGCGTCAGGCCGAGCTCAAGCAGCTGCAGTATCAGATCAACCCCCACTTCCTCTACAACAGCATCTACCACATCTACCGCATGGCGCGCGCCGAGGATTACGAGGGCATCACCGACTATTCCCTTCACCTCGGCTCCTACTTCGAATTCGTCACCAGGAGCGGGGACGACATGACGAGCCTGGGGGAGGAGGTGAACCACGCGAGGAACTACATGGAGATCCAGAGGACCCGGTTCAGCGGGCGCATCGTTCCCGAAATCAGGGACCCCTCGCCGAGGGCCGCGGCCATCAGGGTGCCTCGTCTGATCCTGCAGCCCCTCCTCGAGAACGCGTACAACCACGGCCTGGCCGACAAGAGCGCGGAGGGAAGGCTCCGCCTGCTCTTCGGGGAGGAGGAGGGAAGGGTGAGCGTCCTCGTCGAGGACAACGGCGACGGCCTGGACGATGAAACCCTTGAGGGGATCAGGCGGAGCCTCAGGGCGGCTGACGAGGGGGCGACGGTTTCGTTCACGGGGCTGATCAACATCCATCGCCGGCTGACCCTGCAGTTCGGGCCTTCCTCTTCGCTCTCCGTTGGCCGCTCGGCCCTCGGCGGCTTCGCGGTCGGCTTCACCATCCCCTTTCCGGATTGAGAGGTTCCCATGTATCGAATCCTGATCGTTGACGACGAAACCTATATAGCCGAGGGCCTGAGGGTCAGCCTTTCGGAGGAGCTGGATCCCGAACGGTTCGAGCTGGATATCGCCTTTTCGGGAAGGGAAGCCCTCGGAAAATTCGACCGCCGCCCCTTCGACATCGTGATCACCGATGTCCGCATGCCCGAAATGGACGGCATCGACCTGCAGGACAGGCTCAGGAAGGGCTACCCGGAATGCAAGGTGATCTTCCTGACCGGCCACGGGGACTTCGAGCTCATCCGCCGGGCCTTTCGGAACCAGGGGACCGATTACATCCTCAAGACCGAGGGGGACGCCCAGGTGGTGAAGGCCATCCTCGAGGTATCGGCCCGGCTCGACGGGGAGAGGATGGAGCTCCATCGCCGCCTGGAGGAGGAAAGCCTCGTTTCCCGGGCGAGACTGGCGGTGGCTCGCCAGGCGATGGAACAATTCCTGGCCGGGGACCTCAGCAGGGCCGAGGATGAGCTGCGGAACCTCGAACCCTACGGACCCGTTCCCCTGCCGGCGTCTCCCCTCATCGTCGCCGTGCTCGAAGCGGACCGGGGCGACCTGGAGCTGGTCCTTCTCCTCGCGGGGAACGGGCTGAGGGAGAAGTCCCGTTTCCTCGGCGCCGTGGCATCCTCCGAGGAGGCGGTGATCCTGTACCAGGGAGCGGAGGGGAATCCTCCCGAGTGGAGAACCCTCCAGCGTTTCCTCGAATCGATCCAGGACAGCTTCCAGCTGGAGGGAAAGCCGCCGTTCTCGTTCGTCCTCGAGCCCGAGACCGTCCCGTTTTCGGCCCTGGGCGCCACGGTGAAGCGGCTCGGCAGGGTCCTCTCTTCCCGCTCGGACGTCGTGGGGCTGTCCCTGGTCACCCATTCCCCGCCGGGCGGTTCGGTGACTCAGGTGCTGGACGGCTACATCGAGGCTCATCTGGCGGACGACGTCTCGCTGAGCCGGCTGGCCGAGGTCGTGGGACTCAATCCCTCCTACCTTTCCCGTCTCTATCTCCAGGAAACCGGCACCCACCTTTCCGAAAAGATCGCCCAGGTGAGGTGGGACCGCGCCCTCTCACTCCTAGCCGATCCCGACCGCAAGATCGCCGACGTGGCTCGGGATGTGGGCTTCTGGACCCCGTCCCACTTCATACGCTTTTTCAAGAAACGGACGGGGCTGACGCCCCAGGCCTACCGGGAGTCCCTCCCGACGAACGCGTCCCGGACCGCCTCGAGATAGCCGTAGCCGTTGAGGTCGTCGGGCTGGAGGTAGCTGGTCTCGGTCCACTCGTTCCAGCTGTTGATGGTGACGAGCCGTTGCCGGCCCGGGTGTTCGTCGAGGTAATTTCTCGCCTGGGCAAGGGCCTTGCCGATGCTGGCCGGGGTGTTGTTCCTGACGATCCCCGGCCGGAATTCCCTGAACCTCGGGTTGTTGTCCCATCCCACCGATATGTGGGGAAAGTACGGGATCTTGTACGCGGCGTCGATGCGGGCCCATTCCCTCACCACGTCGACCATGATCTCGTCGTAGTCCCGGTCGATGTCGGCGAAGTGGCAGAACTGGTAGTGGGACATGCTGTCGAAGCCGAGGAGCTCCACCACCTCGGCCGTCGTGGCCGTGGCGCCGCCGTCCACCCCGCTCAGGTTGAAGCTGAGCTCGCTCCACATGGTGAGCTGGAGGTGGAGGCCGGGGAGGCCGGCCTTCACCGCCTCCTTGCGGAACCAGTCGAAGGCGTCCCGGGTCGCCTCGGCCCCGCCGAGCCCGCGCATGAGGTTCGCCAGGTCGTAGATCATGAACACCGGCTTGCCATCGATGGTGTAGTAGTTGGGAAGCCTGAAGTAGGTCGAGATCAGCCTCGAGGCGATGGTCTCGAACTCCCGCCGGTCCACGGCGCCGTCCCAGATCCAGGTATCCTGGAGGCTTGACTGCCTGATGTCCCAGGTGTAGTTGACGCTGTGGTTGGCCCACATCAGGTAGAACCTGACCTTGTCGTTGTTCCTGGCCTTGAGGTAGCCCTCGTCGAGGCAGTTCTCGAGGAAGGGACGGCGGTCGTACCAGTACCAGTCGTAGATGAACACGTTCACCCCGTGGGCGGCGGCCGCCTCGATCTCCATTTCCATGACGAAGGGATCGGCCTCGTTGACGTAGCCCCAGAGGGGCTTCCTCGGCCAGTCGTGGCCCGGGAACTTGGAAACGGCGTTCTTGACCGATTGCCATTCCCCGTAGCCCTCGGGCCAGAAGAGCCTGGTCCTCATCTCGTTCCCGGTATAGGCCGGCCAGATATAGGCGGCCACGTCGCAGTTCTGCGTGCTTTTCATGGTTCTCCTTATGGGTTCTCCTGAAGATCCGCGGCCGGGGGCCGCATTCCCGGGTCCACCGCCGCTTTTTTCGGCCCTCCGCGCTTCCTCATCCCTTGACCCCGCCCAGCGTCAGGCCCTTCACGAAATAGCGCTGGAGGAAGGGGTAGGCGAGGAGGATGGGAAGGGTCGCGATGAATATCTGGGCCGCCTTGGTCGTCCGGTCCGAGACGGACTGAAGCATCTCCAGCTGCTCCTTGGTCGCGTGCTGGTAGAGGGTCATGTCGCGGCTGACCACGACGGTCTGCAGGTAGCTCTGCAGGGGGTAGTTTTTGGGATCGCTCATCAAGACAAGGCCGTCGAACCAGGAATTCCAGTGCCCGACGGCGCTGAACAGGGCTATGGTCGCCAGGGCCGGGGTGGAAAGCGGCACGACAATCTTCCAGAGCGCCTGCCAGGCCCCGGCTCCGTCCATGTAGGCCGACTCCTCGAGCTGGACGGGGAGGCTGCGGTAGAAGTTCAGGAGGAGGATGACGTTGAAGACCGGCACGGCGCCCGGAAGGATCAGGGCCCAGATGCTGTTGCCCAGTCCCAGGGTCTGGATGGTCATGTACCAGGGAATCAGTCCGCCCGAAAAGATCATGGTGATGAAGAAGAACCATACGTAGAATCCCCGGGCCCCGAAGGCCTTCCGGTCCTTGGAAAGCGGGTAGGCGCAGACGATGGTCAGCACCATGTTGATCCCGACCCCCAGCAGAAGCCTGACGACGGACACCGTGAAGCTCCTGACGAATTCCGGCTTCGCGATGGCGTACTGGTAGGACTTGAGGGTGAAGTTGACCGGCCACAGGGTGACGATGCCGGCGCTCGCGGCCGTGCTCGAGCTGAACGAAACCGCGAGGACGTTGACGAGGGGAAGCAGGCAGAGCAGGGCCAGGATGCAGAAAAATGTTCCGTTGACGATGCCGAAAATGCGGTCGCCGGTCGCCGTCTTGATTCTCATGCGCAGCTCCTTTCGCAGGCTTTTGAAATGGCGAGACATTCAACGGCCCGCTAGAAGATCGAGTAGTTGGCCAGCTTGTAGGCCAGCCGGTAGGATACGACGATGAAGACGAAGGATACCGCCGATTTGAAAAGCCCGACCACCGCGGCCACCCCGTATTGGGCGTCCAGGAGGCCCAGCCGGTAGACGAAGGTGTCCAGGATATCCCCCGAGCTGTAGACCACCGGGCTATAGAGGTTGAACACCTGCTCGAATCCGGCGTTGAGGACGTTCCCCAGGCTCAAGACCCCCATCAGCACGATGGTGGGCAGGATGCTCGGCAGGGTGACGTTGAGCATGCATCTCCACCGCCCCGCTCCGTCTATCTTCGCCGCCTCGTAGAGGGCCGGGTCGATGCCGGTCAACGCCGCGAGGTAGATGACCGTGGTGAAGCCGAATTCCTTCCAGACGTCCGAAACGATCAGGGTCCAGGGGAAGACATCGGGAAGGGCGAGGAAGAAGACAGGCTTCATGCCGACGGCCTTCATGGCGGTATTGACGATGCCGGTGGACGGAGAAAGGATGTCGATCATGATGCCGCCCAGGATGACCCATGAGAGAAAGTGCGGCAGGTAGACGATGGTTTGCACGGTTCGCTTGAAGGCCATGTTCTGAAGTTCGTTCATGAACAGAGCCACGACGATCGGGAACCCGAAGCCGATGACGATTTTCCAGAACGCGATGAACACGGTGTTCCACAGGACCTGCAGGGTGTCCGGGAGGAGGGAGACGTAGACGAAGTTGTCGAACCCGACCCAGGGAGAGCGGAAAAATCCCAGAACCGGGTTGAATTTCTGGAAGGCCATGACCATGCCGACCATCGGACCGTAGGAGAAGATCAGCAGTATCACGACCCCGGGAAGCAGCATGAGATGGTAGGGAACCTGTCGTTTGAGCGATTGTCGCATGGTGGTGCCTTTACTGATCGTGGGTGCCGGGGAGGATCTCCCCGGCTCGAAGGATGGCCTGCCTTAATTGGCGGCCGCGTTGACTTCCTTGGTGATCTGGTCACCCCCCAGCTTCTTCCAATTGTCCACGAACTTGTCGAATTCGGTGATGGGTTGGCCGAGGATGATCTTGGTGAAGGTCTCGAGCTTCATCTTGTTGAGGGTGGACATCTTGGCGACCATGGTCTCTGTCGAGGCTCCGACGTAGGCGCTGACCTTGACCTGGTTGCCGGCCCAGTACTTGTCTATCACGGAAAAGGCTCCGTCGGGGCCCGACCACATCAGGGCGCACCACTTGCTTTTATCGCCCTTGAGCGCCGCCTCGCACTGTTCGGTGTTGTCCTTGACCCAGAAGATCATCTTGGACTTGTCCGTCTGCTTGCCGTTGAAATAGTCCCTGACTCCCTGGTGGATGAACAGGTTCTGCTGGGGATGCCAGCCCTGGACGAAGGCATACTGGAAAACCGGCACCTGGGCTCTGTCCTTGGTCGCATCGATCTTGTGGAAGGAGTCGTCGAAGTCAGCGCTCAGCGGAAGGTCCTTGGAATAGTAGGCGTTCAGGAGCCTGACGGCGGCCTCGGGATTCTTGCATTTCTTGTTTATCACGTAGATGACCGCGGCGGAACCGCCGGTGATTGGCTGGGCGGGCTTGCCGTCGGCCGAAACGATCGGGTAGGGTCTCCAGTCGGCGCTGTTGTCGGCGTTCTTGGCGTCCTGGAGGGGCCAGAACGGCAGGAAGTGCTGACCGAACACGATGCCGACCTTGCCGGATACGATGGACTCGTTGACCTTGCTGGTATCCTTGACGATGAATTCCGGATCGAGGAGACCGTCCTTGTAGAATTTCTGAAGCCTGGCGAGTCCCGCCTTGACCTCGGGTTGGATGGCCCCGTAGGCTATCTGGCCGCTGGCGGTCTTGATCCAGTCGTTGTCGCCCGAATAGCCATGATAGCCGTTCAGGAATCCCTCGATGTCGCTGATCCCGCCGAACAGGTCCTTGTTGACCGCAAGGCCGAAGGTATCGGCTGCGCCATTGCCGTCGGGATCTCTGGTCTTGAAGGCCGTCGCGATTTTTTCCAGATCGTCGATCGTCTTGGGCGGATTGAGGCCCAGTTTCTTGAGCCAATCGGCGCGTATCCAGATGAGCTGGGGACTATCCGTGTTGCCGGCCAGCTGCGGAATGCCGTAGAGCCTTCCCTTGACGGTGGCCTGGCTCAGCGCGACGCCCTTGTCGAGGTCGAACATCTGCTTGGCCAGGGGGGAGAGGTTGTCCTTGAAGACGGCCGTCATGTCCATGGCGACTCCGTTGTCGACCAGCTGCTTGAACTGCTGCAGGGTGGCGGGGATGATGTCGGGCAGGTCGTTGGCCGCGATGGCGAGGTTCATTTTCTGGTCGAACTGGGCCTGGGGAACGGCCCACAGGACCTTGCCCTTGATCCCGAGCTTGCCGTCGTAGAACCGGGTCCAGACGTTGTTGTTGATGTCGTCCCCGTTGACGAAGGCGATCCCGTCCGGAAGGGATTTTACCGTGGTGATCGTGATCGCCGGATCGTAGGCAACCAGGGCCGCCTTTGTCTGCGCACCGAGGCCGGCGAGAAAAGCCGTTGCCAAGAGTGCGACGAAGAATTTATTCATGATGCTCCTCCGTAATCTCCGAGTTGATGTTTTCGGCGAGCGATCCGGGCCCGACATCGACGCCTCAATTACCCTAGACCCCTTCCTGGCTACCGTCAATCGCGTTTCCTTTACCTGCGATCGCTTTCTGTTGACATTCCCCGGTGTCGCTTTTCGCGACAGTGGCCGGCCGATTCTCATTATTGGACAGTTTTTTCCCCCTGCCGTCTCCGAAAATCAAGCCATGATTCCGGGGTGGAATCGGAAAAGGACCTCCTGGGAATTCCATCCGCTTACGGGGAAGCGAATTACATCCATTATATTTAAATAGCAATATATATCTATTTTGGCATGGTTCCTGCTCTAGTAGTACCGTCGTGGGCCAAGGCGCACGACAGGAGGCTACCATGAAATTATCCACGAAATTGCTTGCCGGTTTTCTCGCGGTTACGGCCATCGCCGTGGCCCTTGGCGTTATAGGAATCACCAACATCGACCGGATCAAAACGGCAGACACCTTCCTCTACGAGAGGGCGACCGTTCCCTTCCAGTACGTCGTCAACATCTCGGAAAATTTCCAGAAGGTCCGCATCGTCATACGGGACTACGTCGCGATTAACGATAACAAGGCGGCCCAGCCGCTTCTTGACTCCATCGCCGAATTGGATCGCATCAAGACGGAAAACGAGAAGCTCTTCGAAAATGCCCTCGTCACGGATGAAGGCCGGGTCGTTTTCGCCGCCTTCAGGGAATCCGACGCCAAGTATCTCGTCGAGCGGAACAGGATCATCGCCCTCCAGGCGGGCGGGAAGCACGAGGAGGCGGTCTTTCAGCTCCTGAACGGCCAGGGAAAGGCGGCCGCCCTCGCCGCCCAGACGGACATCGACAAGCTCGTGGCGATGAAGATCAAGATCGCCGCGGCGACGTCGAACGCAAATACGGATCTCGCGAAAACGACCACGATCCTGATGATTTCCCTCGTTCTGATCGGAGCCCTCCTTTCCGTGCTGATCGGCCTCTTGATCGCCCGATCGATCAGGAAGCAACTCGGCGGAGAACCGGCCGACATCGCCGCGCTTGCCGAACGGATAGCCGGAGGAAACCTGGATATCGCCCAGGATGGGGGAACCGACCTCACCGGCATCAACAAGTCCCTCGTCATGATGGGAAAGAGCCTCCGCAACGTCGTGTCCTCGGTGAAGAGCGCCGTGTCCCAGGTGGCCGCCGGAAGCCAGCAGATATCCCAGACCGCCCAGCAGCTGAGCAAGGGTTCGACCCTCCAGGCAGCGAACGCCGAGGAGGTCTCGTCCTCCATCGAGGAGATGGCCTCCTCCGTGAAGCAGAACAGCGACAACGCCCTGACCTCGGAAACGATAGCGAGGAAAACATCCCAGGACGCGGATGAGGGCGGAAGGACGGTCGTCGAGGCGGTCAAGAACATGA
>DBTK01000026.1:11097-14295 GCA_002307015.1 Spirochaetaceae bacterium UBA1318 | reverse complement strand
GCGTCGATCGCGGCCTTCACCTGGGAGGCGGCGAAGGGAAGGGTCCTGAAATCAGGGTTGGTCGCCGCCCCGTTCATGAACCGGGGATGGCCGAAGAGGTTCGCCGTGCCCCAGAGGAGCTGGATGCCCGTCTCGCGCTGCCTCTCCTTGGCGAGGGCGACGATGCCCTCCAGGTTGGCCACGCTCCGGGCCGGGGTCTCGCCCGCGGGCGCGATGTCCCGGTCGTGGAAGCAGTAGAACCCGACGCCGAGCTTCGTGAAGAACTCGAAGGCGGCGTCGAGCTTGTCCCGGGCAGCGTCCATCGGGTCCTTCGCGGCGTTCCAGGGATAGAAGTGGGTGGCCGATCCGAAGGGGTCGGTGCCCTCGTTGGTGAAGCTGTGCCAGTAGGCGACGGCGAAGCGGAGGTGGTCCCTCATCGTCTTTCCGCCGATGATTCGGTCCGGATCGTAGAACTTGAACGCGAGGGGGTTGTCCGAGCCCGGGCCCTCGAACCTGATCTTCTTCACCCCGGGGAAAAACTCCTTCCTTCCGACGAAAAAGCCGTCACCCATGTCAGCCTCCGTTACCTGCTCGATTTGTTGCTCGCGACATCCACGTAGACCGCGAATATCAGCACGAGTCCCTTAACAATATACTGCCAAAAGATGTCCATGTTCATGACGCTCATGCCGTTCGAGAGGCTCGCCATGATGAGGGAGCCGACCATGGCCCCGATGATGGTGCCCGAACCGCCCAGAGGAGAGCAGCCGCCCAGGATACACGAGGCGATCGCGTCGAGCTCGTAGTTCTGTCCCGCGCCGATGGTGCCCGCCGCGACGTAGCCGGTCAGCACGATGCCTGCGATCGCGGCCATGGCGCCGATGAGCACGAAGATCAGGAACACGTTCTTCTTGATGTTGATGCCCGAAAGCCTGGTGGCCTCGGCGTTTCCCCCGATGGCGTAGGCGTAACGGCCGAACCGGGTATTGTTCGTGACGTAGGACATGATCACGGCGGCGACGGCCAGGATCAGGACCGGCGTCTGGAGCCCCTTGTAGAGGTTCATGATGAAGATGTAGAAGGCGACAAGGAACGAAAAGATGCAGGCGCGAAGGAGGTCGCTCTTGAGCGGCTTCACCTCGATGCCGTACTGTTTTTTCTTCGCCCGCGACCTGAAGGTGTTGAAGAAGATGAGGGCGATCACGATGAGCCCGATGAGGATGCCGAGCTCGACGGACAGGTAGCCCTGGGCGATCAGGCGGAAGGAGTCCTCGATCGGGACGATGGTCTTGCCCTGGGTGATGCCGAGGACGCCGCCCCTGAAGATGAGCTGGCCGCCGAGGGTCACGATGAAGGCGGGAACCCCGAGGTAGGCGATGATGCTTCCCTGGAACATCCCCACCAGGACGCCGACCGCGATCGAGACGACGATGGTGATGATCGTCGTGAGTATGCCGTTCATCTCGCTCGTCATGGCGGGAAAGCTGCCCGCCAGCAATTGGGGCAGGATGTTGGCCTGTAGGTAGGCCGCGATGGCCGAGATGAAGCCGCAGACGGAACCGGCCGAAAGGTCGATGTTGCCCGTGACGATGACGAGAACCATGCCCGCCGCGAGGAAGGAGATGATTGTCATCTGCCGGAAGAGGTTCGACATGTTGCGGGGGGTGAAGAATATCCAGTGAGTCAGGGATCCGAACAGGACCCAGATGAACAACAGCATGATGAACATGGTGTAGGTTCTCATGTTCACGCGGAATTTCTTGAAAATAGGCAATCCTTCTTTCGGCATGATTAACTCCTCGTTCCGTTTTTCTCGACGATGCCCGTCGCCAGCGCCATGATCCTTTCCTGCGTCGCCTCGGACCGCTCGAGGATGCCGTTCGATCGCCCTTCGCACATGACGACGATCCTGTCGCTCATGCCGAGAACCTCCTCGAGTTCCGAGGAGATCATGATGATGGACATCCCTTCGGCCGCGAGCCGGTTCATCAGCTTGTAGATCTCGTACTTCGCCCCGACATCTATGCCTCGCGTCGGATCGTCCAGGATCAAGACCTGGGGTTCCGTCATCAGCCATTTTGAAATGACGACCTTTTGCTGGTTTCCGCCCGAAAGGGAATTGATGTTGGCCAGGAGGCTGGGGGTCTTGATGGCGAGGCTCGTCGCGTACTTCTGGCTTTCCTTGATCTGGGCGTTCTTGTTGATCCGCATGAAGCTTGAAAACTTGTCCATGTTCGGCAGGGCGATATTCTCGAGCACGGACTGGAGCAGGACGAGGCCCTGCGCCTTCCTATCCTCGGGAACGAGGCTGATCCCGTGATTCATGGCCTCGCGGGCGGAGTGGATGTGCAGCTCCTTGCCGTGCATCAAAATATGGCCCTGCGTGATGGTGCCGTACTCTCCGAAGAGGGTGGTTACCGTTTCCGTCCTCCCCGAGCCCATGAGTCCGGCTATACCCAGGATCTCGCCCTTTCTGAGGTCGAAGTCGACGCCCTTCAAGACCTCGCGGCTCGCGGAAAAGGGGTCGGTGGCGTGCAGGTCCTTGACCTCGAAAACAACCTCGCCCGGGGTTCTCGTGCTCGGAGGAAAACGTTCCTTCATCTCGCGGCCGACCATGAGGCCTACCGTCTTCTCGAGGGTGAGGTTTTTCGTGTCCTCGGTCGCGACGATCCTGCCGTCGCGCATCACCGTAACCCGGTCCGTGATCCGGAAAAACTCCTCAAGCTTGTGGGAGATGTAGATGCAGGTGACCCCGTGGGACTTGAGGTTCTCGAGAATGGCCATCAGCTTGTCGACCTCGTCCTCGGTGAGGGCCGAGGTCGGCTCGTCCAGGATCAGAATCCTCGCGTCCTCGGACAGGGCCTTGGCGATCTCGGCCATCTGCTTCTTGCCCACCCCGACCTGGCGGATGAGGGCGTGGGGTGCGATATCGAGTTTGTAGGTTTCGAGCAGCTTCTGGGTCTGGGAATAGAGCTTGTTCCAGTTGATGACGCCGTTTTTGAGCGGCTCCTTGCCCAGGTAGATGTTTTCGCCGACCGTCATGTTCGAGACGAGGGTCAGCTCCTGGTAGACGATGGCGATACCGGCCTCGATGGCCTGGCGGATCGATTTTTCGACGAACCGGAGTTCGGTTCCGCCCATGGTGATAGAGCCCTCGTAGCTGCCGTGGGGATAGACGCCCGCGAGGATTTTCATGAGGGTCGATTTGCCGGCGCCGTT
>DBTK01000026.1:470-10837 GCA_002307015.1 Spirochaetaceae bacterium UBA1318 | reverse complement strand
GCCGGCGCCGTTCTCGCCGCAGATCCCGTGGATCTCTCCGCGCCTGATCTGCAGGGAGACGTCGTCCAGGGCGGTGATGCCGGGAAACTTCTTGGTGACGTGTGATATATCGAGGATTATGTCCTGGTCCACTTTTCGGCCTCCGCCGGAAACTTTTCTGACACGGGAAGCGCGCAGGCGGTTACCCGCCCGCGCGCTAAATTCATGAAGCGCTTTTTGTATTACGGCCGAGGCGGACGCTGATCGGCCGGGATGTCCCGGTAGACTTCATCGTAGGACTGGAAGCCGGACTTGATGACTTCGTCATAGACGTTGTTCTTGTCGACTTGGACGACGGGGAGGAACATACAGGGAACCGAGCCCTTCATCGTCTTGACCGTGGTGAGGTCGGCGAGGGTGTACATCTTGAGGCCGGAGACCTTCTGCTTGTTCGCCATCTGGATGGCCATGTCGATCGCGATCGGGGTGAGCTTCCGGATGTCCTTGAAGACCGTCATCGTGAGCTCGCCTTCGACGATGGACTTGCAGCCGGCTGCCGTGGCGTCCTGTCCGCTTATCGGCACCTTTCCGGCGAGTCCCTGGGCTTTGAGGGCCTGGAGGGCGCCGAGGGCGGTTCCGTCGTTCGAGGCGACGACGGCGTCGACCTTGTTGTTCTGCGCGGTCAGGATGTTTTCCATGATCTTGAGCGCGTTCGCCTGGTCCCAGTTGTCGACCCACTGGTCGGCGACGATCTTCACTGCGCCCTTGTCCACGAGGGGCTGGACGACGTCCATCTGGCCCTGGCGGAACAGGATCGCGTTGTTGTCGGTGGGGCTTCCACCGAGCATGACGAAGTTGCCCTTCCCGACGACGGCGGTGACGCCGCGGCCCTGGGCCCGGCCGACTTCACGGTTGTCGAAGGAAATGTAGGCGTCGATCTTCGGGGTCTTGATCAGGCGGTCGTAGGCGATGACGGCGACGCCGGCATCATGGGCGGCGGCGGCGGCGGTCGCCACGGAATCGCCATCCTCGGCGATGATGATCAGGACGTTGACGCCCTGAAGAACCATGTTGTCGATCTGGTCGTTCTGGAGCTTGGCGTCGTGGTTGGCGACCTGGGAGATGACCTGGACGCCCTTGGCGAAGGCGAGCTTGGTCATGAGGGCAGCTTCCTGGGGCCAGCGCTCGGTCGCGAAATCCGAGAACGAGAGACCGATCTTGATGGCGCCCTTCTTGGGAGCGGCGGTGAGGTTCGTCGCGACGGCGAATACCATCGCCACAGCGAGCAATACGGTTGCGAACTTTTTCATAGATCCTCCTTCTTTGAATATGACTGACGCTTATTAAGCATTATTCGTGCCAATTCCCTCAGTGAAGAATTGATTATTCGGAAAAGTATCTGCAGCCAAGGAAAGGAGTTCCGCCATACCCAATCTTCATGACGACATCACGGAATGCCTGACAGGGGAAAAGGTGGCTGAAATCCACCAGGCCTGGCCGAAATCCACCACCACGCCCGGTACGGAACCTCAGTCCTGGAGCCCGAACTTCTGCATCCGGTAGCGCATCGTGTTCCGGCTCACCCCGAGCCGCCTGGCCGCCTCGGACACGTTTCCGTTCACCGCGGCGAGGGCTTCGGCCAGGAGACGCCTTTCCGTCGATTCGAGGAGGTTCGCGCCCCCGGTCGACGGGGTGGCAGCGAAGATTCCCGGGGGGCAGGCCTCGGCTATCTCGGCGGGAAGGTCGCCCCGCTCGATCCATCCGGTCGAGGAAAGGACGGTCGCCCGCTCGATGACGTTCCGGAGCTCCCTCACGTTGCCGGGCCACGAGTAGGCGGCGAGCAGGGCCATGATCCCGTTCGCGAAGCCGATGATCGGTTTGTAGAGCTCGCCCGAGTACTTCTTGAGGAAGAACTCGGCGAGGACGGGAACGTCGTCGGGACGGTCGCGGAGGGGCGGGATGGATACCGTGATGGTGTTGATGCGGTAGAAGAGGTCCTCCCGGAACAGGCCCTTCTGCACCAGCTCCTTGAGGTTCCGGTTGGTGGCGCAGACGATGCGAACCTCGGTCCGCCTGGAGAGGGCGAGGCCCAGGGGTTCGTAGGTCTTGTTCTCTATCAGGCGGAGGAGCTTGGGCTGGATGGCGAGGGGAAGGTCCCCGATCTCGTCGAAGAAGAGGATTCCGCCGTCGGCGAGCTCGACCCGACCCTTGAAGTCCTTGTCCGCTCCGGTGAAGGCCCCCCTCCGGTAGCCGAAGAGCTCGCTCTCGAGCAGGGATTCGGGGATGGCAGGGCAGTTGACCATCACGAAGGGCTTCCTGCCGTCGCCGTTCGAGTAGAACCGGTGGAGGGTGCGGGCGATCACCTCCTTGCCGGTGCCGCTTTCCCCCGTGATCAGGACCGGGGTCGGCGCCGTCCCGACCTTCTTCACGAAGGCGGCGATCTCGCTCATCTTGGCGCTCGAATAGATGAGCTCGTCCGCCTTGCTCTCGGTATCCTTGAGGATGCGGTTCTCCTTCTGGAGCGACTCGATGCGGCAGATACGGGCCACCACGTTCAGGATCATCTCGCTCTTGAAGGGCTTGGTGATGACGTCGACGGCCCCGAGCTTCATCGCGTCCACCGCCTTCTCCACGGTGCCGTAGGCGGTGATGATCACGAAGGGGAAGCCGAAGCCGAGGTCATCGAGCCTTTTCATGAGTTCGATGCCGTCCATGTCGGGCATGCGGAGATCCGAGATGACGACGTCGAACCGCTCCCCCGAGGAGACGAGCGAGATGGCCTCGAGGCCCGAGGTGACGGCCTTCGTGCCGTAGCCGGCGTTCTGGAAAAGCATCTCGAGAACCGTCAGCATGTTCTCCTCGTCGTCGACCAGCAAAATACGATTCATGGGTTCCTCACAGCAGGATGGTGAATGCCGTTCCGCTTCCGACCGAGGTATCGCACTCGATCGAGCCTCCGTGTTCTTCTATTATCCGGTGCACGATGGAGAGGCCGAGCCCCGTCCCCTGGTTCTTCGTCGTGAAGAAGGGATCGTAGAGCCGCTTCCTGATGTCCGGGTTCATGCCGCTCCCCCTGTCCCTGACCTCGATGGCGAGGCGGCCCTCCTCCATCCACGCCGACACGAGGACGGGATTCCCCGCGGGCGAGGCCTCCAGGGCGTTCATCAGCAGGTTCTGGAGGGCCTGTTCGATCAGGTTCCGGTCCAGGGGATAGGGCTCGAGGTTTTCGGAAAACCGGTACTGGATGTCGGTTTCGGGAAAGCGGTCCATCGGCAGGAAGGAGACGACCCGCTCGATGACGCTCTCGATGCTGACGGTTTCCTTCTTCACGGCGAGGGGCCTGGCGAAATCGAGGAAATTGGCGATGACGGTTCCGAGGGAATCGATCTCGTCGATGATCATGTCCGTGAGCCTGGTGTAATTTTCGCGGTTCGTCTCGGGGGCGAAGTCCCCCTTGAGCATCTCGGCCGAGACCTTGAGCACGGCCAGGGGGTTCCGTATCTGGTGGGCGACCCCGGCGACCATCTCCCCCATGGCGGCCATTCGGGAGGATATCTGGAGCTGCTCCTCCAGCTTCCTCTCGTGGGTCGTGTCGGTGAACACGGCGATGATGCCGATCCTTTCCCCCGTCCCGGAGACGAAGGGAGAGGTGAGGACGGCGAGGGTCCTCCTCTCCCCGTCCTCTGGTCCGATTCGGAGCTCCTTGAAGCGGACGTACTTCTCCTGGTGGAGGCTCGTCAGGATCAGCTCCCTCAGCTCCCCGGCTATCGGGGAGGCCTCGATCGACACGTCGCGGGGCAGGGCCTCGCCGTCGACCCCGAGCATGGCTTCGGCCGCCGGGTTCGAGGCGGTGATCCTCCCCCCGAGGTCGATGACGAGGAGGCCCGAGGGGATGCTCGAAAGGATCAGCGAGTTGTAGGTTCCCAGCTCGGCGATCTCCCGCTCCCGCTGGCTCAGGCTCGCGGTCATCCGCTCGAAGGCCACGGCGAGCTCGCCGAACTCGTCCTCGGTCCTCGTGTCGATCACGTGCTGGAGGTCGCCGGAGGCGATCTTCTGGACGCCGACCATGAGGGAGTGCATGGGCCTCATGAAGGTGAGGCGGTAGAACCCGGTCGCCGCTGCCGAGGCCGCGACGACGAGGAGGACCAGGAACAGGACCGAGAAGGTCTCGTACTGCCTGAGGAGGTCGACCGACTGCTGGGTGTCCAGGAAACAGTAGGCGTAGAGCCCATGGAGGCGCTGGGATGAGACCACCCGGTAGAACGAGGTGCGGACCTGGCCCCGGACGGGGGAGGGATCCTGGAAATCGTTGCGGTAGTACTTGGCGAGTATGGCGTTGACGATGTAGTCGTTCAGGCCCGTGGTCACGAAGGTCGAGTTCTTCCAGCTGAGCATGATGCGCGAGCCCGTCACGTCCTCGATACGGCCGATGAAGGCCATGTCCAGCTTCATCGCCGTCGCGAGGTAGCCGATGATCTCCTTCTCCCTCATGATCGGCGATATCGCGACGAGGTAGATCCAGCGGTCGTAGGGCAGGATGAAGACCGGGTTTCCGTCGCGGTAGTGCTTGGTCACGTCGTCCTTGATCGCGGCCTCCCCCATCCCGGTTCCCCCGCTCAGGGCGATGAGGGAGCCGTCCCGGCCGAAGACCATCGCGTTGTCGATCTTCAGGGGGTCCCGGAACACGATCAGCTCCTGGCGGAGCAGGTTGTTGAGCCCGAAATAGGTGTAGTCGATGACCTTGTTCTGCCCGGCGAGCAGGGCCGTCTTCACGGTGTTGTCCTTCACCGCATCGTCGAGGAAGACCTGGACCGAGCGGAGGGTCCTGTCCATCTGGTCGTCGAAGGCCGCCTGGCCCGACCGCTTGATGATGTAGGTGACGAAGCCGAGCGACACCCCTCCCTGGACGAGCACGATCAGCAGGAAGAGGATCATGACCTTGGTGGAGACGCGGAAGTGGAGGCGGCGTTTCACGGTATGGCCTCGATCGCCCTCTGGGCCGTTTCGAGGGAAACGCGGGGGTCGACGCCGTCCTTCAGGGTGCGGTAGATCGCGTCCTGGAGGAGGCCGGAGATGGCCCGGTAGTTTTCGGTCAGGGGGCGGTTGTGCACCCCGGCGAGCTGGGCCTTCTTCAGGTCGATCTCGGGATCGAGCCTCCTCGTTCTCGGCTCGTCCCACACCGCCTTCCACACCGACATCTCGTTCAGGTGCTGGCGCTCGAACTCGGGCGAGGAGAGGAAGGAGATGAAGTCCCACGCGTCGGCCTTCGCCCTCGCGTTCCCGACGACGGAAAGCCCCTGGAAGCCCGAGACCGTGCTCGTCCTTTCCTGCCCCGGATTGCCCTCGGAGACGGGGAAGGGGGCGGCGGCGAGGCCCCTGTTCCCGGAATAGGGGGCGGAGCGCATGCGGCCGATCACGTAGGTCCAGTTGGAGAGGAAGGCGGCGTCGCCGTTCAGGAACACGTCGGCGGCGGTCAGCTCGTCGCAGTCGAGGGAGTAGGGGTTCACCAGGCCCCGGACGAGCAGGTCCCTCATGAAGCCGAGGGCGGCCACGCAGGGTTCCGAATCCACCCTGACCGAGCCGCATGAGTCGACGAGGTCGCCGCCGAAGGCTCCCGCAATCCTCGAGAACGAGCAGACGAGGGCCTCCTGTTTCCGCCAGGCCTCGAAGATCGGGTACCTGAGCAGCTTCGCCTTTTTAACGGCCTCGGCGTCGGCGGCGAGCTCCTCGAGGCTGCCGGGCGGATGGTTCAGGCCCGCCTTCTTCAGGATGTCGTTGTTGACGTAGAGGAGCTGCATGTTCGCCAGGAAGGGAAAGGACCAGAGCTCGTTCCCGTACTCGAATGCCCCGTAGATGTTCCGGTCCATCCCCGTTCTCACCTGGGCGGCGAGGGAGGGAGGCACGGGGTCGACGATCTTCCGCGCCACGAAATCGGCCGTCCAGATGAGGTCGACGAGGATGACGTCATAGTCCGCCGACTTCTTTTTCGAGGAGGCGACGATGCGGTTGTACATGTCCTCGTACTCGGTGAAGACCACCCGGACGGGCTTCCCGGTGAGTTTCGTGAACTCGGCCGCCCGCTCGAGGATGGCCGGAGGCTGGTAGCCCGCCTGGGCCATGTAGAGCATGACAATCTCGGCTCCCACCGGCGGAACCGTCAGGGAGAGGAGGGAGGTGAGGATGAGCAGTCTCTGTAGAACCGAACCTGCTTTCATGGCGGCCCGGATAGTATACACCACGATGGCAAAAAGCGGCGGAAAACGTTAGCATGGACTCGGAGGCTACCATGAATTACTCGTTGATGCATCCGCGCGAACAGCTCGTCACGATCATGCAGCGTATCTACGGCTACGGCATGACCACCACCTCGGGAGGAAACATATCCATCCTGGACGACGACGGCGACATCTGGATAACACCCGCAGGTATCGACAAGGGTTCATTGCGGGAGGAAGACATCATCCGCATGCGCGGAGGCTACGTGATGGAGGGTTCCCATCGTCCGTCCTCGGAATATCCCTTCCACCGGACCATCTACCAGAAGAGGCCGGATATCCGCGCCGTCCTCCATGCCCACCCCTCGGCCCTCGTCGCCTTCAGCGCCGTCAAGAAGATTCCGGACACCGCCATCATCCCCCAGGCGAAGCGGGTTTGCGGGACCGTCGGCTACGCCGAATACGCCATACCGGGCAGCCAGGAGCTCGGCGACAAGATCGCCGCCCGGTTCGCCCAGGGCTTCGAGATCGTCCTTCTCGAGAACCACGGGGTCGTCGCCGCGGGCACCAACCTCCTCGAGGCCTTCCAGCGCTTCGAGACCCTCGATTTCTGCGCCAGGACCCTCATCAACGCCGCCGGGCTCGGGCCGGCCCATACCCTGAGCGAGGATCAGCTCAAGCAGTCTGACCTCGGCAAGAACATGATGCTCGAGGAGTTCGAGCCGGCCTCCCATCCGTCATCCGAGCGCGAGATGCGCAGGATGATCTGCGGCTACGTCCACCGCGCCTACAAGCAGAGGCTGATGACGAGCACCGAGGGCGTCCTTTCGGTCAGGCTCGACGCCGATTCCTTCCTTATTACTCCCTCGGGCGTGGACAGAAACTACCTCGACGAGAGCGATCTCGTGCTGATATCGAAGGGAAGGAGGGAAAAGGGGAAGGCACCGAGCCGCTCCGTCGTCCTCCATCGGGAGATCTACGCGGAAAACCCGAAGGTGAACGCGATCGCGAGCGCCCAGTGCCCGGCGGCGACGGCCTTCAGCGTGGCCGGGGTCGACCTCGACACCAGGATCATCCCGGAGAGCTACATCGTCCTGAGAAGGCCCCCCCTCATCCCCTACGGAAAGCAGTTCACGGGGGAGAAGGATATCGCCAGGATCATCGGCGAGAGTTCGCCGGTCGCCCTGCTCGAGAACGACGCCATCCTGACCACGGGGTCCTCCCTCGCCGAGGCCTTCGACCGGATGGAGGTGACGGAGTTCAGCGCTCGGGCCCTCCTCAACGCCGGAATCCTGGGCAAGCCCGACCCCGTCGGGGATCAGGACATCCTCGCCATCGAAGAGAAATTCGGGCTCAAATAGGAAAAAATCTTAATCGGGCGGGGGCTTCGCCCAGCGAAATCCCTTCACGGCGTAGCCGTGGTGGAGGAAATTTGACGAAGCCCTGACGCGAATCTCACGAACCAGAGCGATACTGAGCCAAAGAGGGAAACGATGATCGAAACCAAGCCATGGAAATGGGAAAACGTTACGAGCGCCTACTGGCGGGACCCGGCCGACGACGCCTTCGCCCTCGCCTCCCGCTGGAAAAGCCAGGGGAGACGCACGGCGCTGGATCTCGGCTGCGGACCGGGAAGGCACGCGATCCTCTTTGCGCAGAACGGCTTCCAGGTGACCGGCTTCGACCTATCGGCGGCCGGCCTCAAGGAGCTCGCGGACAGGGCAGCCGAACTCGGCCTCGAGGTCGAGACGGTCATGGGAGACGTCGTGTCTCTCCCCTTCGGCGACGGGGTTTTCGATTGCGCCATCGCCTACCAGTCGATCTACCACGTCGATTCGGGCGGCATGGCGGCGGCCCTCGGCGAGGCGAGGCGGGTCCTCGCACCGGGCGGCGAGTTTTTCATCACCCTCATCGCGAAGGAGGGCAGTCCGACCGACGGCTTCATCGACTCCAACGTGAGGATGAAAAGGGAGGAGGACGGTTCCATCCTCCCCCACTACTACGTCGGCGAGGACGAGCTCGGGCCGACCCTCTCGGGCTTCGAAATCCTCTCCGCCCGCTACGTCCGCGACCTCAGGAAGGACGGCAAGGCGAGCCCTCACTACCACGTCCGCGCGCGAAAGATCTAGAATCTAGAGATTGTGCCGGGTGGCCACCGCCCGGCCGAACGCGGGATCGGCCGAAAGACGTCCCGGACCGTACCTGCTTCGTAACACTACAACTAGCGCTCGACGTGCTGGGAACGCTGAAGGCGGGTCGCGCCGACCTCAAGCGCGATGGCGACGATCATGATGAGCCAGGTAATGTAGCCCACCTCGCCGATGTTGAAGTAGAACCCCGAGGCCATGAACAGATCGAAGCCTATCCCCCCGGCCCCGGCCGCGGCGCCCATAGCCACGGCGTTCGTGAAGTTGATCTCGAAGCGCATGAAGGTCCACGAGACGAGGGAGCTCATCGAGGAGGGGATGACGGCCTGGCACACGATCTGGCACCAGTTCGCCCCCGAGGCCTTGAGCGCCTCGATCACGTCGCCGTCGATCTCCTCGAAGGCCTCGGAATAGGCCTTGAGCAGGTAGCTGAAGGAATGGAAGGTCATGCCGACCACGGCCGCGACGCTCCCCAGGCCTGCGCCGATCGCGAAGATCAGAACCCAGAGCACGGTCGGTATCGCCCTGATGAGGGCGGTGAAGCCCTTGAGAATGGCGACGACGGGGGCCGGGCTCAGGTTCTTCGCCGCGAAGGGGCCGACGATGATGGCGAAGGCGGCGCCGATGACGGTCGTGAGCGCCCCGAGGCAGACCGTCACGAGGAGGGCCCAGAGGGCCTCGCCGAAGCCGAAGTGCTGGGCGCTCGGATGGGTGAACATGTTCGCGAGGTCAGTCCAGAGCTTGAGGCTCGCCGAGCCGACGTCGACGCCCTTGGTGTCGAGCAGGAAAAAACCGGCGACCGTCGTGCCGACGAGGAAGGCGAGGGTGAGGTTGAGAGCCACCGACGAACGGGTCGGCTTCCTGAGGCGGATGATACGCGGGGCGTCGCTCACAGGATGACCCTCCTCAGGGCGTTCGACGCCGTCTCGATCGTCACCACGAGGAGGATGATCCCCAGGACGACGAGGGCCGCCGAGGGATAGTTCATGCTTTTATAGTAGAGGTCGAAGAGGAAGCCGACACCGGTGCCGGTCAGGATGCCGACGAGGGTCGCGTCGCGTATGTTCGTCTCGACCATGTAGAGCATCCAGCTTGCCGTCTGGGGCAGGATGGAGGGGATGACGCCCTGGGCCACGGTTTGGAGCCAGGTGGCCCCCGATGCAGTGAGTGCCTCGACGGGGCTTTTCGCCGCCTCGTCCACCACCTCGGTGAAGGCCCGGGTCAGGTAGCCGAGGGTGCCGATGAAGAGGGCGAGGAGGCCGGTGAGCACGTTCTGCCCGAAGGAGAGGAGGAGGATCATCGCCCAGGCGACGACGGGTATGTTCCTGCAGAGCGAGGCGAGGAGCCTCGCGAGGATCGATATCGCCGGATGGAGGCGCGTCGTTCTCGACCCCAGTATGGCGACCGCGAAGGCCGCGACGGCGGCGAGCATGGTCGCCATGATCGACACGAGGACGGTCTCGGCGAGCTTCTGAGCGACGTTGGGCGCGTTCCTCAACGCCCGCGCGTTCGGAACGAAGTTTGCCGCCATCCAGGCGAAGGCCTTGGGCACTGAGGTTAGGCAGGCCGGCCAATCGAACTGCGTGAGCGCGGAGGAGCCGAGAGTGAGGGCCGCGACGAGGGCGAGGCTGGCCGCGGCGACGAGATTCCGGCGGCGGAACATGTCCCGAACGGCGGAATCCCGGCTCATTCGGGCGATTCCTCGAAGAGTATGTCCTCCGCGTCGGAGCCGTAGATCTCGGCGACTGTCTTCTTCTTGAGCCTCTTTGGCTCGTCGTCGAAGACGACTTCGCCCCGGCGGATGCCGACTATCCTGTCGGAGTACTTGATCGCGACGTCGACCTGATGGAGGTTCATGAGGATCGTGATCTTCATGTCCCTCGAGATGCGATGCAGGTGGTCCATGATCGTCTTGGAGGAGCTCGGATCGAGGGAAGCTATCGGCTCGTCGCAGAGGATGAGCCTGGGTTCCTGCACGAGGGCTCGGGCTATGCCGACCCGCTGCTTCTGGCCGCCCGAGAGCTCG
>DBTK01000026.1:0-218 GCA_002307015.1 Spirochaetaceae bacterium UBA1318 | reverse complement strand
CTGCTTCTGGCCGCCCGAGAGCTCGTCGCATCTCTTCCGGATCTGGTCGCCCAGCCCGAGGCGCTCGAGGACCTCGACCGCGAGGGCCTTTTCCTCCTCGCTGTAGATGCCCAAGCAGCCTTCGATCGCCGACTTGCTGCCGAGCCTGCCGTGGAGGACGTTCTCTATGACCGTCTGCCTGGGCACGAGGGTGAAGTGCTGGAAGCTCATGTCTCTCT
>DBTK01000138.1:16658-17334 GCA_002307015.1 Spirochaetaceae bacterium UBA1318 | reverse complement strand
CGCCGAGGATGCCGCCCTGGATGGCGGCGCCGACGGCGACCGCCTCGTCCGGGTTGACGCTCTTCGAGCCTTCCTTGTTGAAGATCTCCTTGACGATCTTCTGGACCAGGGGAACGCGGGTGGAGCCGCCGACCAGGATGATCTCGTCGATCTCCTCGGCCTTGAGCCCGGCGTCGGCCATGGCCTTCCGGCAGGGTTCGCGGCTCCGCTCGACGAGGTCGCCGATGAGCTGCTCGAACTTCGCGCGGGTCAGGTTCGCGGTCAGGTGCTTGGGACCGGAGGCGTCGGCGGTGATGAAGGGAAGGTTGACGTCGGCGGTCTGGGTGTTGGAAAGCTCGATCTTGGCCTTTTCGGCGGCCTCTTTCAGCCTCTGGAGGGCCATGCGGTCGGTGGTCAGGTCGATGCCGGTATCCTTCTTGAAGGTATCGATCAGCCATTCCATGATCTTCTGGTCGAAGTTGTCGCCGCCGAGGTGGGTGTCGCCGTTGGTCGACTTGACCTCGTAGACCCCGTCGCCGAGTTCGAGAACGGAAATATCGAAGGTGCCGCCGCCGAAATCGTAGACCGCTATCGTCTTCTCCTTCTGGTCCTTGCCGAACCCGAAGGCGAGGGCGGAGGCCGTCGGTTCGTTGACGATCCGCTTGACCTCGAGGCCGGCGATCTTGCCGGCGTCTTT
>DBTK01000138.1:0-16325 GCA_002307015.1 Spirochaetaceae bacterium UBA1318 | reverse complement strand
TCCTCGGCGGTCTTCTTCATCTTCTGGAGAACGAGGGCCGATATCTCCTGGGGAGAATGCAGCTTGCCCGAAATATCGACGCGTACCTCGCCATTGTTGTCAATGACGTGGTAGGGAACCATCTTGCTTTCTTCGGTTACCTCGCCGTAGCGGCGCCCCATGAATCGTTTTATCGAATAAACGGTGTTCTCGGGGTTCGTGATCATCTGGTTCTTGGCGGGCTGGCCGACGACGCGGTCGCCCTTCGCGGTAAATCCGACAATGGACGGAGTCGTGCGCTGTCCTTCAGCGTTCTGGATGACTACCGGCTCGCCGCCTTCCATGACGGCTACGCACGAGTTCGTGGTGCCTAAATCAATACCGATGATTCTTCCCATATTCTTACTCCTCTTCCTTCAAACGGTCATTCATGTGCGGATTCTTGTTCGGCCGGGGTTCCGGTCGCGGCTGCAACCGGCTTGGGCATGCCGACCTTGACCTTGGCGGTCCTGATGACGCGGCCATGCAGCCGATACCCGGCAAGAAACTCGTCTACGACGGTTGGTTCAGCGATATCTTCCCGATCTTCCCGGGCTATCGCTTCATGGACATCCGGATCGAAGGCCGAGCCCTTCGTGGAAAACCTGGCGAGACCCCACTTGTTCTCGAGCAAGGTGAGCATCTGACCCTCGATCATCTCGATTCCGCCACGAAGGTGGGCGGGATCGCTCTGGGCGTCCGTGGCGTGGAGGGCCCGGTCGAAATTGTCGACGACCCCGATCAGGTCGAGCAGAAGCGAGGAATTGGCGAAGTTCACCGCTTCTTCCTTTTCCCTCGTCATGCGCTTCCTGAAATTCTCATAATCGGCCGCTTTCCGTAAGTACTGATCTTTCAGATCAGCGTTTTCGGCCGAAAGCGCCTGCAGCTGTTTTTTCAGTTCCTGTATCTCGGTATCCCTCTCATCGGTCGCGGCCGCTTCGGGCTTTGCGTCCGGTTTTTCCTCGGCCACGTCGCCCGGTGTCGAGTCGACTGCTTCCGCGTCACCGTTCGCCGTTTCGCCTGAAACGTCTTTCACCCCGTCCTGGCGTTCCGTGGTTTCGGTGGCGATCGGCGCATCGGCGTCGATATGGTCTTTATGCTTGGACATTACTTCTCCGCTTGCGTATTTTCTTATATACAAGATACTAAGTGGCGCAAAACAGCGTCAAGGTGTTTTTGGAATAAAGTGCTCGCATACGGTCCCACGAACGCGTCTGGAAGGGGCGAACCAGGCCCGACCCTTAATCCGCCCTCCCGCCCGAGATGATCTCGTAGACCCGGTTCAGGTCGTCGAGGGAAAAGTAGGAAATGCGTATCTCGCCCTTCTTCGCGCCGCCCTCGATGGAAACCTTGGTCCCCAGGGCCGATATCAGCTTTTCTTCCATCGCCTGAAGTTCGGGATCGCGGCTCTTCTCCCGATGCGCCGTCGTCGCCGGCTTCGGGCGCTTCCCGGCGTTCAGGTCGCCGGCGAGGCGTTCGGCCTCGCGGACGGAAAGCCCTTCGGCGACGGCCCGATCGAACAGGATCTGCTGGTCGGCCGGGTTCAGGACCGAAAGTATGGCCCGCGCGTGGCCCGGCGTTATGGAGCCGTTCTCGATCGAGGGAAGCATCGAGGGGGGAAGCTTGAGCAGGCGGAGCGCGTTCGCCACCGTGGAACGGTTCTTGCCGACGCGGGCGGCGACATCCTCCTGGTTCGCGCCGGTAAGCTCCATCAGCGAACGGTAGGCCTCGGCCTCCTCGAGGGGGTTCAGGTCCTCGCGCTGGACGTTCTCGATCAGGGCGATCTCGAGCTTCTGCTTTTCCGAGTAGCGGCGGACGACGACGGGGACCTCCCGGAGCCCGGCGATCGAGGCGGCGCGGAAACGCCGCTCGCCGGCGATGATGAGGTAGCTTCCGGTGCCATCCTCCTCGACGACGATGGGCTGGATGATGCCGTTCGTCCGTATCGATTCGGCGAGCTCCCCGAGGGCGGTCTCGTCGAACCGCTTCCGCGGCTGGTTCGGGTTGGGCTTGAGCAGGGAGAGGGCGACCTGACGCCCCGAGGTCTCGCCTTCGGCGCTCCCCTCGGTTGGATGGTCCTCGAACTCCGGAATGAGCGCGTTCAGGCCCTTTCCAAGGCCGAATTTAGTTGCCACGGTTCAATACCTCTTCGGCCAGCTTCTCGTAACTTTTCGCCCCGATGCAGAGCGTGTCGTATTGGTTGATGGGAATCCCGTGGGAAGGAGCCTCGGACAGCCTGACGTTCCTCGGGATGATGGTCTTGAAGACCGTGTCCTTGAAATAGCCGGTCACCTGCTGCACCACCTCCTGCGCGAGCTTGGTGCGGGAATCGTACATGGTAAAGAGGATGCCGCCGATCGAGAGCGTGGGGTTGAGCCCCTTCTGGACGAGTTTCACCGTCTGGAGGAGGAGGCTCAGTCCCTCGAGGGCGTAGTATTCGCACTGGAGCGGGATGTAGACCGTTTCGGCGGCGACAAGGCCGTTCAGGGTCAGCACGCCCAGGGATGGGGGACAATCGATCAGGATGTAGTCGTAGCGATCCTTGATCGGCTGAATGGCCTTTTTCAGGTAGTAGTCCCTGTCCTTCACGTCGACGAGTTCCACCGTCGCGCCCGACAGGTCGATGCTCGAAGGGACGACAGAGAGTCCCCGGACGCTCGTTTCCTGGGTGGCTGAAGCCATGTCGACCTTGCCGGTCATGACCTCGTAGATCCCGTTGCCGCCGCTCTTCGCGCCGACTCCGCTCGACAGATTCGCCTGCGGATCGAAATCGATGAGAAGAACAGCCTTACCCTTTTCGGCAAGGTAGGCGCCCAGGTTGATGGCCGAGGTCGTTTTGCCGACGCCGCCCTTCTGATTGACGAATACTATCGTTTTTCCCATACAGCCACCCACTATACTCGAAATATACCATTTTGGGTAGCGCCGCCAAGCTTGACGAATACCTAGTAAACAAGTATGCTTAAGCTTCAAGGAGTTCCCCATGATTAGCAAGGAAAACGTACAAAAAGCGATCAACGACGTTCGCCCCTCCCTCCAGATGGACGGCGGCGATATAGAGCTCGTGGACGTATCGACCGAAGGCCTGGTGACGGTCAAGCTCAAAGGCGCCTGCGGTGGCTGCCCGATGGCCCAGATGACCCTCAAGCAGGGAGTCGAAAGCTACCTCAAGAAACAGGTTCCCGGCGTCCTTTCGGTCGAATCGGTCTAGTCCCGTCCGGGCTTGCCCGGGCAGCTCGTTCCCCGAAGCGGGCGCCGGGCGCCCGTCTTCGCATCCGCTTCCCGGGAGAAACCATGGGAGAACCGGTACTGGTCGGCCTCTTGTTCGCCGACCGCGTCATCACTGAAAACAACGGCAAGAAAAGCGTGATCGGCACCTTCAATCGGTTCCTCGCGCCCAATTTCCCGATGATCTTCCCGCCGTGGTTCATCTACGCGGCGATCACCAACCTGGACGGCAAGCACGAATTCTCCCTTTCCCTCGGCGAGGACGATTCGGAACGGCTCCTGTTCTCCCTGGGTGGGGGACTGGATTGCCCCGACGCGGGGAACGTGATCGAGCTCGAGGCGGCCCTCGCGAACATCGCCTTCCCCGGTCCCGGAAAATACGTGCTCACCTTCCAGATCGACAACTTCCCCATCGGCTCCAGGATACTCACCGTCGACAGGGCCAATCCCCAGCCGGCCGGAAACACATGACGCCGACGATTCAGGATTTTCTCCCCATGGACGCCCCGACGATGAAGGAAAGGGGATGGGACGAATGCGACTTCGTCCTCGTCTCGGGCGACGCCTACGTCGACCATCCCTCCTTCGGCCCGGCCGTCATTTCCCGGCTCCTCGAGGCCGACGGCTTCCGCGTCTGCATCCTCGCCCAGCCCGACTGGAGCTCGAAGGCTGCCTTCGCCACCTTCGGAAGGCCGAGACTCGGCTTCCTCGTCACCGCGGGAAACATGGACAGCATGGTCAACCGCTACACGGCCAACCGGCGCACCCGGTCGGAGGACGCCTACTCGCCCGGCGGCAAGGCGGGGCTGAGGCCCGACCGCGCCGTCATCTCCTACTGCAACCGCGTCCGCGAGGCCTTCAAGGGAATTCCGATCCTCATCGGCGGGATCGAGGCCTCGCTCCGCCGCTTTTCCCAGTACGACTACTGGTCAGACACCGTCAAGCGGAGCGTCCTCCTCGACTCGAAGGCCGACCTCCTCGTCTACGGCATGGGCGAGACCCAGATCAGGGAGATAGCCCGCCGCCTCGCCTCGGGAGAGGCCGTGGGCTCCATCACCGACGTCCGGGGCACCGCCTTCCGTACATCAAAGCCAGAAACCGCCGGTATCGGGGATGGGGGGACCATCCTCCTCCCCTCCTTCGAATCGGTATCGACCGACAAACGGGCCTTCGCCGAAAGCTTCATGATCCAGTACCGGAACTCCGATCCCTTTTCGGGCAAGCGCCTCGTCGAGCCGGACGGAGCGCGATTCGTCGTCCAGAATCCGCCGGCCTTTCCCCTCGAGGGAAAGGAACTCGACCGGGTCTACGAGCTTCCCTACGCGCGGTCCTGGCACCCCTCGTACGACGCCGCAGGCGGCATCCCCGCCCTCTCGGAGATCGAGTTCAGCCTCGTCTCGAGTCGGGGCTGTTTCGGGGGCTGCAGCTTCTGCGCCATCTGTTTCCACGAAGGCCGTATCGTCACGCCGCGGGGCAAGGATTCCATCCTGAGGGAGGCGGCTCTCCTCACCCGCCAGAGCCGGTTCAAGGGCTACATCCATGACGTCGGCGGCCCGACGGCCAATTTCAGGAATCCCGCCTGCGCCAAGCAGGCAAAGTCGGGGGCCTGCGTCGACCGCCAATGCCTCTTCCCCGAGCCCTGCCCAAACCTCGAGGTCTCTCACCGGGACTACCTCGAGCTGCTCAGGGAGGTTCGGGCAATCCCCGGCGTCAAGAAGGTCTTCGTCCGGTCAGGCATCAGGTACGACTATCTCATGCTCGATCCCGACGAAAGTTTCCTGAGGGAGCTCTGCGAACACCACGTCTCCGGACAGCTCAAGGTCGCCCCAGAACACGTCTCGGCCCGGGTCCTCCAGGCGATGGGAAAGCCGGGGCCGGCGAGCTACGAGCGATTCGCCGAGCGGTTCGCGAAGACGAACGAGGCCATCGGCAAGAAGCAGTACCTGATCCCGTACTTCATCGCCTCCCATCCGGGTTCGGAATTGAAGGACGCGATCGAGCTGGCCGAAAATTTACGCGATTCTGGTTTCGTCCCCGACCAGGTCCAGGACTTCTACCCGACGCCGGGAACCCTCTCGACCTGCATGTATTACACCGGTCTCGATCCGAGGACCATGGAACCGATACGGGTACCCAGCGGAGGCCGCGATCGGTCGATGCAGCGGGCCCTGCTCCAGTACTCGAAACCGGAAAATCATGACGAGGTTCGGGAAGCCCTCTATCAGGCGGGAAGGGAGGATCTCATCGGCTCCGGGTCCAAGGCGCTGGTTCCCCCGGAGAGGAAGGGAGAAGCATCCGGGAGCGGTCGATTTCGGGGAAAAGAAGGTAGGTAGGGACAAGGACCGGCGGAAGGCGGGGACCCGCGATCCGTCGGTCGTTCTTTTTACCAGAATTTGAAGGCGGTGCCGCAGCGGGTCAGGTACCAGACGAAAACGATGGATACGACGATCGTGTATCCGTAGTACCAGACCGAGAGGGCGGAGCCTTCCTTGTGGGCGGTCATGCCCTGAAAAAGGGCGACTACGATGCAGAAAATGTAGCCGATCAGGGCGAGAACGCCATAGGTCGTATTGGGAATCGCGAGGGCATCGAGGCAGAATACGAATGAAAACGCGAACAACAGTACGAGGACAAAAAAAGTGACAAGGCCTATCCTATTTTCCATACCGACTCCTTTTTTCAGGGCTTATCGTTTCAGAATAATAATCCGTTCCCCTGACGAAGTATACCGTGCGTGAAAAAAAATGTCCATTTGTTTTCTTCCGGGGCCAGAGGACAAACCATCCATTCCGCCCCGAAAATGCGTCCTTTACACGGTTTGCACCGCATGATATAAGGTACTACTCTTTTTTTTCAAGGAAGGCAATCGAATGACCATCACCAAGGATAAGGTCGCAACCTTTGATTACACCCTCACCAGCGACGAGGGCGAGATACTTGACACCTCCACCGGCTTCGAGCCGCTTGCGTATATCCACGGCCACCAGAACATCATCCCCGGCCTCGAACGAGAACTCGAGGGGAAGAATTCCGGCGACAAGTTCAGCTGCGCCGTAAAGCCGGAGGACGGCTACGGAGTCTGGTCCGAGGATTCGGTATTCACCGTCGGGAAGGCCCAGTTCGAGGAGCCGGACAAGATCACCGAGGGCATGCAGTTTGAGATCGAAACCGCCCAGGGCCACCAGCCGGTTTCCATCTGCAAGATCGAGGGCGATACGGTGACCATCGACGCGAACCATCCCCTCGCCGGCAAGACCCTTCACTTCGAGGTCGCCGTCGTCGATGTCCGCGACGCGACCGCCGAGGAGATCGAGCACGGCCACCTCCATTCCGAGGGCGGCTGCGGCGAAGGATGCGGAGAGGAATGCGGCGAAGGCTGCGGTTGCGACTGCGGCCACGAGCATTGATTCTGATTCGCTGAAAGGGACGCCTCGGGGAAACCCGGGGCGTTTTTTTTGCCCCGTCAGGACTTCGCGAGCCGGTTTCTGATGAGCTGGATGTGTTTCGCCGGATAGACGGCCTGGGGACAGACCCGGGAGCAGGCGAGGTGGCGCTCGCAGGCCCCGGCCCCGTCGGGAAGCGATGCGCGTGCGAACAGCAGCCCCGAATCCGGAGAGCCCTTCTCGATCTCGCGATTCACCGCGGCGAGGGCGGCAGGACCCATGAAGGGCGAGGCGACAGGGCAGGCCGAAACGCAGGAGCCGCATTCGATGCAGTTCTCGAAGCGTTCGAATCCCCCCTTCATTCGATCCTCTTCAGGGATCGAGCCGGCAAGACTCTCGGCCGGAACGGCCGCATCGGTATTCCATCCGCTCGGCCTCACGTAGCGGGCCTTCGACGGTATGTCCCTGAAGATCGCCTCCGGATCGTAGGCGAGGTCACCGAGAACCCGGACGGACCGCAAGGGCTCGAGACGAATCACCTCCGTTCCAAGCCCGAGGGCCTTCGTCAGACAGGCGAGTTTTTCCACCCCGTTCACGAGGCAGGAGCAGGTTCCGCAGGATCCATGGTGGCAGGAATGGCGGTAGAGCAGGGTCGAATCCCTCGTCGTCCTCAGCCTCTCCAGGAGGTCGAGGATGGTTTCCTCAGGTCCCGCCTCGATGCGGAAGATCGATTCCCGTCCCCCGCCCCTGGCAATCCTCAGCTCGACCTCGCCCATGTCAGTCCCTCCCCTTGAAGAAGTCTCGATAGGGGGAAAGCGGGGTCTCCCGGGTCGAGCAGGGAGAAACGAGGCCGAGCTTCGTGCAGGCGAGATCGGCCGTCTTCTCGGCCATCGCGCGGAGGACGGTCGCCTTCCCGCCTATGGCGCTGACGAAGCCCTTCGGGCCTCCGGAGGATTCGTGGTCGACCGCGACGAAATCCCGGGAAATGGAGCGGCCCTCGTCGCCCGACCTACCGGCCAGGGGGCGGGCGGCCGTCCAGGCGGCGTGAACCGGCCGGGAGGAAAATCCCGGCAGCATCGCGTCGGCGTAGGAGAGCAGGGCCTCGACCTCGTCCCGCCTCACGGCCGAATCGTCGGGATCGTCGACCGACCGCTGGGTCGAACCGATGATCGACAGGTTCCGCTGGGGCACGATGATGTCTCCGTCGCCCGCCGGATGCAGGTGGCTCACCACCATGTTGCAGAGCCTTCCCTCGACGGCGACCATCGTGCCGGGAGCCGGGGTCACCTCGATCGCCGCGCCGGCGAGGGCGCAGGTCTTCGTGGACCAGGCGCCGGTCGCGTTGACGACGAGGTCGGCGGGGAGGCGGCACTCGCTCCCCGAAACCCGGTCCAGGGCGAGGACGGAGACGACGGCTCCCCTTTCCACGTCGATGCCGACGACCTCGGTAAAGGCGCGGATATCGGCCCCGCGCGATCTGGCCGAGGCGAAGAAGGCGAGGGGAAGCCTGAACGCGTCGAGGGTGCCATCGGGAACCCAGACGGCGCGGCGTATCGTGGGAATGAGGTTCGGTTCCATGGAAAGGGCGGAGGCGAGGCTCGTTTCCCGCGCGGGAATCCCCGCCTCGAGGCAGGCGTCGATGAAAGTCGGGGCGAAATCGGCGTCGGCGTCGTTCAGCGCGACGAAGAGGCCGCCGTTGTACTCGATCGCGTCGGGCACGAGGCGGCGCAGGATCCTGGTCTCGTCCATGCACTCGCGGGCGATCGAGCGGTCGCCGACCGCGTACCGGGCGCCGCAGTGCATCTGGCCGTGATGGCGTCCCGTGGTCCCCGAGGTGAGCTCGCCCCGCTCGAGGAGGATGACCGAACAGCCGCGAAGGACGAGGTCCCAGGCGATCGCCGCTCCCGTTCCCCCGCCGCCGATGATGACGACTCGCGGAGAGCCCGGCTTCGGTTTCGCCACGGTCCGAGCCGCAGGCTCCGCCCGAAGCGGGGTTTCGCGAACCTCAGTCCCGTGCGCATGCACGGGCATCAATATCCGTCCGACATCTCGCGGTTTCGGTCCCGCTTGTAGAGTTCCTGGTAGATGAAGCCGCGGTTCTTGAGCTTGTCCTTGATCGCCGCGGAGAAGGGCAGGAACCGCCAGAAGATCTCGCGCACTTCCTTGTCGAGCTTGGCGGCGCCCTCGCTCTCCTTCGTCACCCAGGTGATGTAGTCCCGGACGAAGTATTCCTTGATGTCGCCGCGGAGCTTGAGCGAGGTGAACCACTGGTAGTAGGCGCCGGTGAAGCCCTCCTCCATCCAGTAGTAGGAGGCTTTTTCCTTGGCGACCTGCCAGCGGAGATCGCCGACGGCGGTGAGCACGGCGTTGTTGAGGTTCTTGGGATACATCGGAACGACGATCCGGCTCCGGCTCGTCGCGCGGTTGTACTTGTCGAAGGGCTCCCAGCAGATCCCGAAATCGCCGTAGCTGGGCAGCAGGATCACGTAGGGGACGATGCGGTTCAGCGTGTTGCGGTAGGACCGCGAGAAGGCCGTGGCGTCTATCGCCTCGATCCAGGCCATGACCGAGAGCACGTTCTCCCTCGTTCCGACGTCCCTCAGGCTCCCGTGGAAATACTCCTTGGAAAGTATGGGAAAGTGGTTGCCCTGCCGACCGACGCAGAGCTTGCTCATCTGGCGGATGGTCTCGAACTCCTGGGCCACGGCCCCCGAGTTCACCGTCGTGTTCGGCCCCATCGCGTTGAGCTTCTGCTGCACGGAGAGGAAATCCGCCCGGGAGGTCTCGAGCTCCTCGAAATACTTGCCCAGCTCCTTGTCGATCTTGACCATGTTCCGCATGATCTCGCCGACGTCGCTCATCATCTTCTTCTGGGAATCGGTGTAGGGAGAGAGCCCGTCCTGGCCGGGATGGGCGACGATGGCGTCGACCTTTTCCTTGAGGGCCCGCTCGTGCGCCAGCCTCTCCTGGATCCGGGACTTGAGGAGGCTTTCGGCGGCGTCCCGTCTCCCCTGGGCCTTGGTCAGCAGGTTCTGGAGCCGATCCTGGTCGGTCGATTTGGTTGGCTTGATCTCGTCGGTGATCGAGGGCTTCATGACCCCCAAGGCGATGTCCTTGAGCCATTCGTCGAGGTAGTAGACCGGCTCGCCGGTCTCGTTCTTGTCGACGATCTTGCAGATCATCTGACGTTGGTCCTCTTCGAGCATGTTCGGAAGCAACGTGCCGAACCGCAGCATGAGCCGTTTCGGATCGGGAATGTTGGAGCCGAGCTTGGCGGAAACGCTTTCGAGGACGTTCCAGAAGGCGGGGATGATTTTCTGCCGGTAGAGGCTGCGGTCGTTGGAATCGGTGGCTTTCAGGTACTTGGCGAGGGCGGCGTGCAGAACCTGGGCCGATTCCCCCTCGCCGCCCAGGGCCTTCTGATAAAACTGGGGATCGGCGAAATAGGGGTGAGGACTCTCCTCTTCCATCTTCTTGAGCGGAATAAAACCCTTCCGGGAAATGTCGACCTCATCGGCCTTGGACTGGGGAGGTTCTTCAGTGGGACCAAAAAGCTGGGTAAAATCAGGTAAATTGGTATCGTCGCCATTTCCGCGGACCGGCGACGAAGGCACGATTTTCCGGGAAGCGGAACCCTGGGACCCGATGTCCCCGAGGAGGGAAGCAATCTCGGGATCCATGTCTCCCGAAAAAATCGGATCTTTTGCCATTTTTATACGTGGAGGTATGGGGAGTCGAACCCCAGACCTTCTGCATGCCATGCAGACGCTCTAGCCAACTGAGCTATACCCCCGTAGGACTTAACCGAACAAGGGAGATGATACCGGAAAGGTCCCATTGTGTCAAGCGCGGGAGTTTTCGGGAAACGACGGTCCGGTCGGTCCAATCCACGCAAAAAAGGACTTTCGAAATTCGGTTTTACGGTCCATACTGAGACCTAAAGGAGTGAGTCGTGGCTTTCATTCAATGCAATTTTTTTTCACGGATACTCGAGCTATCGGTTTCGATGAACGCGATCGTCCCCCAGCCGACCCCCGAGGAAGTCGAGCGATTCGGTCCCAAGCCCCGGTACCAGACCCTCTACCTTCTCCACGGGCTTTCGGACGACCACACGATATGGATGAGAAGAACCTCGATCGAGCGCTATGCTGAGGAAAAACGCCTTGCCGTCGTGATGCCCGCGGTAGATCGGAGCTTCTACACCGACATGGTTCACGGCAACCGTTATTGGAGCTTCATCAGCGACGAGGTTCCACGCGTCGCCCGTGCCTTCTTCTCCCTCTCGGACAGGCGGGAAGACAATTTCGCCGCGGGGCTTTCCATGGGCGGGTACGGCGCCTTCAAGCTCGCCCTCGGCAAGCCGGAATCCTTCGCCGCCGCCGCGAGCCTCTCCGGAGCGATCGACCTGGGGAGCGAGATAGCCAAGCCGGACGAAAAGCCGGATTTTTTCGAGAACATCTTCGGCCCGCCCAAGGCCTTCAAGGGAAGCGACAACGACCTGCCCGCCCTTCTCACCCGCCTGAAAAAAAGCGGGAAACCCATCCCGCGGCTCTACCAGTGCTGTGGAACGGAGGACTTCCTCTACACCCAGAACACCGCGTTCAGGGAAACGGCGAAGAAGCTCGGCGTGGACCTGACCTACCGAGAGGGCCCTGGCGCCCATACCTGGGCCTTCTGGGACGAGTACATACAGTATGTTCTCGACTGGCTTCCCCTGAAAAAGGAACCCGTAGCCTGAACCAGCCAGGGCGGCGATCCTCGCCCCCCATCCATCCTCGATAGCTTTCAGTGAATTCTCCAGAATCCTCATGGAGCGGGAATGCGGCCCGTAACCCTACCCTAGGGTTACGGGGCCTTGAGCCCCGACCCAAAGGAGAACACCATGAAAAGAGGAATCCTGATAACGCTGACCCTCGTCGCCGCGTTGACCATCGTCGCGTGCAAGAGCAACGGGGCGGGATCGGGCAGCTCAGCATCCAAGCCGGCCGCACCGACCGGCCTCGTCGCGACGGCGGCGAACGCGAGCGTCGTCCTCGCCTGGACGGCCGTCTCGGGAGCCACGAAGTACGACGTCTACTACAAGCCAGGAACGGCGGCAACGATCAGCGACGCCGGCTTCACCCTGATCACGGTCACCGATGCGACGGTGACCGTTCCGACGCTGACCAACGGCACGGCCTATGTCTTCCTCGTCGCCGCGGTCAACGCCGAGGGCGAGGGAGCCGCGAGCGCCTCGGCGACGGCGACTCCGTCCGCGACGACAACCGTGACATCCCTCGGATCGACCGTGACGATTCCGACGACCATCGGGCCGGGCAGCTTCACCATCGGAACCAGCGTGGCCGTGAGTTCGGCCCTCACGATCGCCCCCGGGACGACGCTGAGCTTCGACAAGGGAATCGGGATTACCGTCACCACGGCAGGCACCATCACGGCCAAGGGGACGGCCCTGTTGCCCATCGTTTTCACCTCGTCGGCGGGAAACCCGGTCAAGGGCGATGCGGCAGGCATCACCGTCTACGGAACGAACGCCGATTTCGAGTACTGCAGCTTCTCGTACATGGCGACTGCCCTCGCCGTCTCGGGAGCGAACGCGAAAATCGACCACTGCACCTTCACCGCCAACACGACCGGCTTCGACGGCTCGCGCGCGGCTGCCGGGACGACCTTTGCCAACAATACCTTCGCCACGAACACGGTTCCCGCCTGGATCGACGATCAATTCGACGTCGATGTCGACAACGTATTCACGACCGGAACGGTGGCTGCCAATAACGTGGCGAAGAACACGAATCAGGCCATCTACGTCTACGGGAACATCGCCACTGTGAGGGTCTGGGGCGTCACCGATGCGGCCTACTATCTTTCGGGCGTCAACGACTATTCCGTATCCGCCGCCCTCACCCTGAAGCCGGGCGTGACGCTGAAATTCGATCCGAGCCTGTCCCTGAAAATCTCGGCGACGGGTCAGCTGAACGCCAAGGGGTCCTCGACGGCTCCCATCGTCTTCACCTCGATCAAGGACGACGGTTCCGGCGGAGACTCGAACGGAAACGGAACGGCGACCTCGCCGGCGATGAGCGACTGGGGCGGAGTCTACGTCGAAGGGGCGAGCAGCGCCGTCGACTACTGCGAGTTCAGGTACGGGTCCACCGCCCTCGCCGTACCGGCGAACTCGGTTCCCGTCTCGAATTCGACCTTCACCTTCAACGCGATCGGCCTCGACGAGGGAAACAACGGGACCGGCCGCACGGTGACCGCGAATACCTTCTACTCGAACAATCTTCCGCTCGTCACGGGAACCAAAAACAGCCTGGATTCGGACAACGTATTCCACAACCCGGCGCTCGCCGCGACGAAGAACAAGTTCCAGGCCATCCAGGTCTACGGCGACCTGAGCACGGCCATCACCTGGGGTGTCACCGAGGCGGCGTACTATTTCGGCGGGGTGAACGATTACCACGTCACCGCCGCCGTCACCCTCAAGCCCTCGGTCGTCTTCAAGTTCGACTCGGGGCTCGCCCTGTATCTCGATGCCAACGGAAGCCTCTCGGGATTCTCGGGAGCGGTGTTCTCCTCGTACAAGGACGATTCCGTCGGGGGCGATTCGAACGGAGACGGGACCGCCTCGACCGCCGGCGCGACGGATTGGGTCGGCATCTACAACAACAACGTCGGGGCCTACGAGGCCGGAGCGAACATCACCTACGCGGTGAATCACTGATCCGCTGCGGAACGAGGCGCGGCCTCATTCGCTGTGAAAGATCGACACGGGCCCGGACTGTCGTCCGGGCTCGTTGTCGCACAAGCCCGGTGATATTCTCGCTTGCAAACATCACCGTGAACGTCCTATGATATTCCAATAGCGTCATGACGTCGGACCCGGCAGGCCGTCCGACATTTGCGAGGACAGTCGTGCAGTGGATTCGAAACCAGATTCCGAATCTTCTCAGGAACAGCGTGGCGATTACCGACCGGAAAACCGTCACGGTACTCAGATGCACGGGCGTCGTCGATTACCCGAGCGACTTTCACTCGACCGTTTTCATCTTCCCCCCGGAGCGGGAAACCGCGAAGCTTCTCATCGGGGGAAAGCGGCTCGACCTTTCCGACGGAGTTACCTCCGTCGTCCCCATCAATTTCGACCAGTACGCCTGCGCCGACCGGGTCGCGGAGACCGTTCCCTATTTCCTTGTCGCCGTCGAGCCGAGCTACCTCGACATGGTCGAGAACGATCTTTTCGGCTTCGCCGGCCTCGAGTTCGAGAACCGCGGATTTCCCGTGAGCGACGAGCTGAGATACGATGTCGGGCGTTTCATCGCCGAAAGCAAGCTCGACGGAAACGACGGGGATTTCATCATGGACAGCCTCGCCGCTCTCATCGTCGTCGACCTCATCAGGACGGCCACGAAGAACGTCGACCGGATGATGAGGGTGAATCGGCGCCATCCCGGCATCGGGCGGGCGGTCGAACTCATTCGCCGGTCCTACAACGCCAACCTCTCGGTCGGCGACCTGGCGTCGGAGGCCTCTCTGAGCCCGACCCATTTCATCGCGGTCTTCAAGCGGGACACCGGGATGACACCCCACGAATTCCTGCGTTGCGTCAGGATCGAATGCGCCATGAGGCTGCTCCGCTCCGGAAAGAAGGACGTGACCTCGACCTGTTTCGCGTCGGGTTTCCAGTCGCTGAGCGGCTTCGAGGCGGCCTTCTCCGCACTCGTCGGCATGACGCCCATGAACTACCTTTCGGCATCGAGGGAAGGCTAGCGCTTTCCCCGGTTCACGACGCCTTTTCCCTTCCATCGTCCGGAAAGGTAGTATCCGACCGCGATGCCGGCTCCGACCACCCACCCCGCGGGGATCGACCACCAGATCCCGTCGGTTCCGAGGCTTTTCGAGAAGAAAAGCGCCGCCGGCACCCGGATGATCCAGAGCGCGGCGACGGTGTTCAGCATGGGAACCATGGCCTCGCCCGCCCCGCGGATCACGCCGTTCGTGGCGAACATGATCCCGAAAAGGGTATAGAAACTTCCCACGATCAGGAGGTAACGCGCACCGACGGCGATGACGTTCCCGTCGGTCGTGAAGCCCAGCATCAGGCCCCGCCCGAGGAAGACCACGACGAGGCTTATCGTCACCGACAAGAGGATCGTGATGAGCAGGCCCGCGTGAAACCCTCGCATGACCCGGTCCATTTTTCCGGCGCCGATGTTCTGGCCGGTGAAGGTGGAAAGCGCCATGCCGACGTTCATCGCCGGCATCATCGCGAACTGATCGAGCCTGCTCGCCGTGGAGTAGCCGGCCAGGGCGTTGGCGCCGAATCCGTCCACGATGCCGATCAGGACCATGGCACCCAGGGCGACGAGCATCTGCTGGAAACCGTTCGGGAGCCCGATCCTCAAGCCCTGAAAGAAAATCTCGCGGTCGAATCGGATGGTCCTGAGGTTCAGCCTCAGAACCTCGTGGGTCCTGTTCAGATAGACGAAGACGATGAGGAAGGAGACACCCTGGGCGATGACCGTCGCCGCGGCCGTCCCCGCAACCCCCCACTTGAACACGACGACGAAAAGGAGGTCGAGCCCGATGGTCACCAGGGTCGAAAGGATGAGGGCGTAGAGCGGGGTCCTCGAATCCCCGAGGCCCTGGAGGATGGAGGCGATCATGTTGTAGCCGGTCGGGGCCAGCATCCCGGCGAACGAGATCGTCAGGAAGACCGATGCCATGTCGAGGACCTCAGGAGGGGTGGCCAGCAGCAGGAGGAGGGGACGGCTGATCAGGAGCCCGACAACCGAAAGGACGATTCCCATGACGAGGAGGGTGATGAAGGACGTGTCCACGGCCGCCCGGAGCCGCTTCTCGTCCTTCGCCCCGAAATACTGGGCGATGACCACGTTCATACCCATGGTGATGCCGATCACCAGGGAGATGACGAGGAAGAGGATGGGGAAGGCGGCGCCGACGGCGGCGAGGGCGTTCGTGCCGACGAAATTCCCGACGATCGCCGCATCGATCAGGTTATAGCCCTGCTGGAACACGTTTCCGATCAGCATCGGCAGGGCGAAAAAGAAAATGCGTTTCGCTTCGTTTCCCTGGGTCAGGTCCTGCACGTTTCCTCCGGTATGAATCTATGATAATTCTACTCGCTTATCCCGCGGGACGCAAAAAAAGGGCCGATCCTTCCGGACCGGCCCTTTCATTTTCAGAACGAAAACTACTTTACCTGGCCGCACGCCCACTCGAAGGCGTCCTGGACCATCTTCTCGGAGGGTTTCTTGATGAGACCGGCGTCGAGGAGGGTGGAGACGGTTCGGCGGGATTCGTCGATGTCCTTCTTCGCCCGGTTGTACACCTCGTCGCGGGAAAGGTTGATTCGGGCGACGCCTTCCTTGATGGCCTGCATGGCCACGTCGGCGGCTTCCTCGGGGAACACCCCGATCTCTTCCATCGTCGGCATGATGTGGTCGGGATCGATGCCGCGCTTCTCGGCGAAATCGGCCAGGGAGTGCGAGCAGCGGATCGCCATGCCGTCGGTGATCTTCTTGGCGTGCACGAGAAGGGCAGCCTTGAGGATTCCGGGGAAGCAGACGGAGTTGTTGACCTGGTTCGGGAAATCGCCGCGGCCGGTGCCGACGATGTAGGCACCCGCCTCTTTCGCGGCGTAGGGGTAGATCTCGGGAACGGGGTTCGCGCAGG
>DBTK01000054.1:65078-65439 GCA_002307015.1 Spirochaetaceae bacterium UBA1318 | reverse complement strand
GGATGAGGCCGTGCTTGACCTCGGCTGCCTTGGTGAAGTTCCCCTCCCGCTCGTACTTGGTCTCGTCGATCTTCAGCTCCTCGATCCTCTGCTTGATCGACCTGATCTTTTCGATCTTGCCCTTCTCGTTCTCCCACTGGAGCCTCATGGCGTCGCGGCGGGAGGAAAGCTCGGCGAGCTCGGCGTCGATCTTCCCGAGCCTTTCGATCGAGGCTTCGTCCTCCTCCTTGGAGAGGGCCTGCTTCTCGATGGAAAGCTGGAGGACCTTCCGCTCGATCTGGTCGAGCTCGGTCGGCTGGCTTTCGATCTCCATCTTGAGCCTGCTCGCCGCCTCGTCGATGAGGTCGATGGCCTTGTCCGG
>DBTK01000054.1:45039-64821 GCA_002307015.1 Spirochaetaceae bacterium UBA1318 | reverse complement strand
TGGCCTTGTCCGGCAGGAAGCGGCTCGTAATGTAGCGGTCGGAGAGGGTCGCCGCGGCGATGATCGCCTCGTCCTTGATGCGGACTCCGTGATGGACCTCGTAGCGCTCCTTAAGGCCGCGGAGGATGGCCACGGTGTCCTCGACCGAGGGCTCCTTGGTGAACACGGGCTGGAAACGCCGCTCCAGGGCGGCGTCCTTCTCGATGTGCTTGCGGTATTCGTCCAGGGTCGTCGCGCCGATGACGTGGAGCTCGCCCCTGGCGAGGGCCGGCTTGAGGAGGTTCGAGGCGTCCATCGAGCCCTCGGCCGCCCCCGCGCCGACGAGGGTGTGAAGCTCGTCGATGAACAGGATCACGCTCCCCTCGCTCTTCTGGACCTCCTCGATCACGGCCTTGAGCCTCTCCTCGAACTCGCCGCGGAACTTGCTTCCCGCCACGAGGGCGCCGAGGTCGAGGGTGAGGAGCCTCTTCCCCTTCAGGCTGTCCGGGACGTCCCCGGCGACGATCCGCCGGGCGAGGCCCTCGACGATGGCCGTCTTTCCGACGCCGGGTTCGCCGATGAGGACGGGGTTGTTCTTCGTTCGCCTCGAGAGGACCTGCATGACCCGCCTGATCTCCTCGTCCCGGCCGATCACCGGGTCGAGCTTTTCCTGGCGGGCGAGGGCCGTCAGGTCTCGGCAGAATTTGTCGAGAACCTGGTACTTGCCCTCGGGGTTCTGGTCGGTCACCCGCTGGTTCCCGCGTATCGACTTGAGGGCGGTGAGGATGCCGTCCTTCGTCACACCGGAGCGTTTGAGCAGGGCGCCGGTATCCCCGTCGTCGTTCAAAAGGGAAAGGAGGATGTGCTCGGTCGAGACGTACTCGTCCTTGAGGGCGGCCGATTCCCGCTCGGCCTTGGCCAGGATCTTGCCGGCCTGGGGCGAGAGGTAGAGGGAGGCCGCCGAGCCGTAGACCTTGGGCAGCTTCCTGAGGAGTTCGTCCACGTCGGCCTCGAGTTTGAGGCGGGGAACGCCGAGACGGTCGAGGAGGGGCGGTATGACGCCGTCGTCCTGCTCGAGCAGGGCCTTGAGTACGTGGGGGAGCTCGATCTGGCCGTGATCGAGCTTCTGGGCGATGCCGCTCGCTTCCTGAACGGCTTCCTGGGCTTTGACGGTGAAGGTTTCGTAATTCATTTACTATAATAATACACACTTTGAAAGCCCAAAGGCAATTCCGAGGGGACCCGTGGTCGCCGTTTCGGGCCTCCCGGCAATTATTTTCGCCGGGGACGTAGAAGGACCCACCCCGTCATGCTATTCTTTCGGGAGGAGGAATCATGAACGACTGGGAAAATCAGAACCTTCAGGGACGCGGCCGGACCGACCCTCGCGCGTCCTATACGCCATACGACGACGAGGAAACCGCGCTCACCTACGAGAGGGGCTTCTCGCCCTACTTCACCCTGCTCGACGGCTCCTGGGCCTTCGCCTACTTTCCGTCTCCCGAGGCGGTCCCGGAATCGGCCATCCTCGGATCGGAGGCCGGTAAAGCCGACGGAATAACCTGGGCCGACATCAGGGTCCCCGGCTCCTGGCAGATGCAGGGCTACGGCTCACCCCACTACACCAACGTGGTCTACCCCTTCCCGGTCGATCCTCCCCGGGTGCCGAGCGACAACCCGACCGGGGTCTACCGGCGGGGGTTCACCGTCCCGCCGTCATGGAAGGGAAGAAGGCTCAGCCTCCGCTTCCAGGGCGTCGACTCGGCCTTCTCCGTCTACGTGAACGGCCGCGAGGCGGGTTTCTCCAAGGGCTCGCGGCTTCCCGCCGAGTTCGACGTCACCGAGCTCTGCGTGCCGGGGGAGAACGTCCTCGCCGTCAAGGTCATCCGCTGGTCCGACGGTTCCTACCTCGAGGACCAGGACATGTGGTGGCTCTCGGGGATTTTCAGGGACGTGTCCCTCACCGCCCTTCCCGCCGTCGACATCTTCGACGTGTTCGCGAAGCCCGGCCTCGATTCCGCCTACCGAGACGGGGAGCTCGTCGTCGAGGTCGAGGTGAGGAATTCCGGCGCCTCCGCCTCGGGAGGTCGGACCCTCGCCGCGAGGCTCAGGGCCCCCGACGGATCTCCCGCGGGGGGAACCAAAGCCGAGATCGCCTCGATCCCGGCCTCCTCGGGCTCGAAGCTCTCCCTCGTGATGAAGGTTCCCGCCGCCGAAAAATGGACGGCAGAAACCCCGAATCTCTACGACCTCGCCCTCGAACTCTCGGGTCCCGAAGGCTCGACCGTCAGGGCGCTCAGGGTCGGCTTCAGGCGCATCGAGAGGGCGAAGGGGAATTTCCTGGTGAACGGCGTGCCCGTCATGCTGAAAGGGGTGAACCGCCACGACACCAATCCCGACCTCGGCCGGGTCACCCCCTACGAGGCCATGAGAAACGACCTCCTCATCATGAAAAGGCACAACGTCAACGCGGTGAGGACCTCGCACTACCCGAACGATCAGGCCTTCTACGACCTCTGCGACGAACTCGGGCTCTACCTCTTCTGCGAGTGCGACCTCGAAACCCACGGCTTCACCTACGACTTCGGGAAAAATCCCTCCGAGTGGCCCGAATGGGAAGGGGCCTACGTCGATCGCATGAAACGGATGGTCGAGGCCTACAAGAACCACCCTGCCATCATCTTCTGGTCCCTGGGCAACGAGAGCTCCTTCGGGCCGAACCACGAGGCGATGAGCCGATGGGCTCGGAGCCGGGACCCCGAGCGCCTCATCCATTACGAAGGGGCGACGGGCTGGATCGGCTACGGGAAGCCCGCCCCCTACGCGAAGCCGGGAACCGACGCGGCCGGCATGGAGGTCTTGAAGAAGAAGGCCCTCGCCACGGTCGACGTCGTTTCCTCCATGTACCCCGCTCCCGAGGTCTGGTCGAAGAGCGCTGAAGCCGACGATTCAGGTCTCCCCTTCGTCCTCTGCGAATACGCGCACGCGATGGGGAACGGTCCCGGCGTGCTCAGGGAGTACTGGGAGGCGATCTGGTCCCACCCCAACATGCAGGGCGGCTTCGTCTGGGAATGGGCCGACCACGGGCTCCGGGTCAGGAAGCCGGACGGCCATGAATTCTTCGCCTACGGCGGTGACTTCGGCGACGTGCCGAACGACGGCAACTTCGTCTGCGACGGCCTCGTCTTCGCCGACCGCACCCCCTCGCCCGGTCTCCTCGAACTGAAGGGAGCCATCGCCCCGATCGCGGCCACGGCCTCGGGGCTTTCCAAGGGCGAGATCGGGATCGAGAACCGTTTCGACTTCATCCCCCTCTCGGGCCTTTCGGCCTTCTGGAGCCTCCTCGAGGACGGCGTCGCCGTGAAAAGCGGCAGGGTCGCTCTGCCCGCCGTCGCCGCACGAGCGAAAGGGACGCTCACGCTGCCCTTCCTTCCCGTCGCGAACGCCCGGCCGGGCGCCGAGTATGAGATTTCAATAAGCTTCAGGACAGAAGAGGACCATCCCTGGGCGCCGGCGGGCCACGAGGTCGCCTTCGCCCAGTTCGAGGTGACGTCCCTCGCCTCTCCCGTCGCGAAAAAGGCCCCAGCCCCCAAGCCGGCATTCCCGAGGCCCGAAGTTCGCGAAACCAGCACCGCAGTCGAGATAAACGCGGCCGGCAACAGCTTCACCTTCGACCGGCTCACCGGCCGGCTCTCGAGCTGGCGGTTCGACGGGGTCGGGATCATGGGCCCCGGTCCCCGCCTCAACCTCTGGAGGGCGACGATGGACAACGACCGGAGCTTCGACCCGGAGTTCAACCACGAGAGGATCTGGAGGGAAGCAGGCCTCGACCTCCTCCAGCACCGCCTCGACGGCTTCGTCGTGGAGAGGTCGGGCGAGTCCGTCCTCGTGACCGTCTCGACCAGGGTCGCCCCGCCGATCCACCGCCACGGCTTTTTCTGCACCTACCGCTACTCGATCGGGCCGGAGGGCGTCCTCTCCCTCGCCGTTTCAGGAAAACCCGAGGGAACCCTCCCCCACCTTCCCCGGATAGGCCTCGCCATGAAGTTGCCTCAGGAATTCGGCAGGGCGTCCTGGTTCGGCCTCGGCCCCGGCGAAAGCTACGCCGATTCCCGGGCCGGCGTTCGCGTCGGACGCTTCTCCATGCCGGTCGAGGAGCTCCACACCGACTACGCCTTCCCCCAGGAAAACGGAAACCGGGACGATACACGATGGGCCTCCTTCACCGATCTCCGCGGGTCGGGCCTCCTCGTCTCCGGCCGGCCCCGCTTCGCCTTCGGCGCCCACCGCTACACGACGGAGGACCTCCAGGCCGCGAGGCATCCCACCGACCTCCCCGTCCGGGACGAGATCAGCCTCGAGGTCGACTACCGCCAGTGCGGCATCGGAAGCGGGAGCTGCGGACCGAGCACCTTCGAACCCTACCTCGTGAAACCCGAGGCCTTCTCCTTCGCCGTCGACTTCGCCGCCTTCTCGAGGCAGTCGCTCTCACCCGATTCTCTCCACCGCTCCCTCGCGTCCGGAGTTTAAAGCCGAAAAAGGCCGTCGAATCGGCGGCCTTTTCGTGCGGAAAACCAACAAGCTTCGAGGAACTGGGGCCTCAGCCGAGGTCCCAGGCCTCCTTCAGCTTCGGGACGTCGGCGAGGAGACGCTTGGTGTAGGAATGGACGGGACTCTCGAGGATCGTCGCCGCGTTTCCCCGCTCGACGATCTTCCCGTGCTCCATGATGTAGATCGTGTCGCTCACGTAGTAGGCCAGGCCCAGGTCGTGGGTGATGAAGACGATGATCATGTCGTTCTGTTTCCTCAGCTTCAGGAACATGTCGAGGATGGTCGCGCGCGAGCAGGCGTCGATCATCGAGGTCGGCTCGTCCGCGATCAGGACCTTGGGCTTGAGGATGAAGATCCGCGCGATCATCAGGCGCTGCATCTGCCCCCCCGAGAGCTCGAACGGATACTTGTTGTAGAGCTCGTCGAACTCGAGGTTCACGAAGCCGCAGGCCTCCCTCATCATGTTCATCTTTTCCTCTTCGCTCAACTTCAGCTTGAGGAGATTTATGCAGTCGAGGAGGAGGGTCTGGATCTTGCTGAACTGGTTGAAGGAGGAGAAGGGGTCCTGGAAAATCCCCTGGACGCTCTTCCAGTATTCCTCCCGGTCGGCTTTCGTCCTGAGGCTCCGGGGGTTTTCCCTGAACATGACCTCGCCGCTCGTCGGCTTCAGGAGTCCCATGATCATCTTGGCGAGGGTCGTCTTCCCGCTGCCGCTTTCCCCGACGATCGAGATGATCTCGCCCGAGCGGAAGACGAAATCCACGTCCGACACCGCAAAAAAACGATTCCGGCCGAAGCCGAACTGCCGGTTGAGTTTCCGGCCTTCCAACACGATCGAGCTATCGCCGTTCATGTGCGGTCTCCTCCGACTGGTAATCAAAATCGAACAGGCACCGGATCGTCCTCTCGCCCCTCGCCCTCTCTGGTATCTCTTCCTTCCGGCATTCGTCGACCGTGTGAATGCAGCGGTCGGCGAACCGGCATCCCTTCATCTCGTTCTTGAGGTTGGGCGGGGCGCCGGGAATCGAGCTCAGGCGGTGGCCGCGGATATCGCTTTCGGGAACGATGATCGAACCCATCAGGGCCTGGGCGTAGGGATGCATCGGCTTGAAGATCACCTCGTCGATCCTGCCCCGCTCGACGATCTGTCCGGCGTACATGATCATGACGTCGTCGGCCACGTGCTTGAGGAGGGGCAGCTCGTGGGTGATGAAGAGCATCGACTTGACGAAGCCCTTGGCGAGGAGGCTCTTCAGGAGCTTGATCGCGATCTTCTGCGAGCTCACGTCCAGGGCGCTCGTCGGTTCGTCCGCGATCAGGACCTTGGGGTTCAGGATGGTGGAGGTGGCGATGACGACCCGCTGCTTCATGCCCCCCGAAAGCTCGTTCGGGTAGGCCGTGAGCGCCCTGGTGGGGAGGTTCAGGATCTCGAACCGCTCGGCCGCGAGCCTCTGCATCTGTTCCTGGCTCAATCCCGGCCGGTGCTCCCGCAGGATGTCCTCGATGAATTTCCCGACCCTCTTCGTCGGGTTCAAGGCGTTCATCGCCGACTGCGGGATGTACGCGATCTCCTCGCCCAGGACCTTCGTCCTCAGGTCCTCGCGGGAGAGCTTCATGATGTCGATCCCGTCGATGACGATGCTGCCGCTCTTGAAGTTGAGCGGGGGAAAATAGAAGCCCATCACGCTCAGCGCGAGGGTCGATTTGCCGCAGCCCGATTCGCCCGCGATCCCGAGGATCTTCCCCTCCTCCAGGGTGAACGAAACCCCGTCGACCGCGTGCACGTTCTCCTTCAGCCGAGTCCTGTAGAAGGTCTTCAGTTCGCTGACCGTGAGTATCGTTTGGCCCATCGTCTAGTTCCTTATCTTCGGGTTGAAGATCTCGTCCATCCCGGTATTCATCATGAAAAGGGAGAACGATATCGCGGCGATCATGAGGGAGGTCGGCACGAAAGCCCACCAGGCCCCGGCCGCCGGCGCCTCGAACATCAGGGCCCAGTTCATCATGATCCCGAGGGAAACGGTGTTGTAGGGACCGAGTCCGAGCATCGAGATAGCCGCCTCGGAAAGTATGCCCGAGGCGATCTGCAGGATGAAGGCCATGACGACGTAGGAGGCTATGTAGGGCAGGATTTCGAAGAGGATGATCTTCGTCGTGGAGTACCCCGAGATCTTGGCGATGTTCACGTGGTCTCGGTTCCTGAGGGATGTCGTCTGGGCGCGGACGGCGCGGGCGGTCCACGGCCAGGAGGTGAGGCCGATGATCAGGGCCGTCACCGTCGAGCTCCGCGAGTTGATGCTCACCGAGACCAGGATCAGGATCACGAAGGACGGGATGACGATGAACATGTTCGTGATCAGCGTGATGACGTTATCGGCGAGGCCCCCGATGTAGCCGGCGGCGAGCCCCAGAACGAGGCCGACGACGGTCGCGAACACCCCGGCGATGAGGCCGACGTAGAGCGAGGTCCTCGTCCCGTACATGAGCTCGAGGAAGGTGTCCCTGCCGAAGTTGTCCGCGCCCAGGATGTACTGGGCCGAGGGAGGATCGAAGCCCGAGGCGACCATCTCCACCGGATCGGCCGTGTTGACCATCGGGTAGACGAACACCGTGCCGAGGACGACCGCCAGGATCGCGAGCCCGATGATGAACTTGGGCGACCGGATCAGAATTCTCAAGGTGCCGATCATGTCACTGACCCTCCATCTGGGTCGCCTTGACCCGAGGATCGATCAATCCGTAGATGATCTCGATCGTGAAATTCGCCGCGAGCACGGCAAGGGTGATCATCAGGGTGCAGCCCGAGATCAAGGGGAAATCGAGGGTCCGTATCGCGGTGAACAGCCAGGTCCCGATGCCGGGGTAGTTGAACACGATTTCGGTAATGAGAGCCCCCGATATCATCGTGCCGATCGAAAGCGCGAGGCCGGTGACCTGGGGCAAGACGGCGTTCCTGAAGACGTAGCGCACGACCCTGGAATCGCGGATCCCCATCAGTTTCGCGTAGAGCACGTAGTCGGAGTTGAGCTCGTAGATGGACATCGAGCGCATGCCGATGGCCTGGCCCCCGATGGCGACGAGGACGATGGAAATGAAGGGAAGGAAATGGTGCTGGAGCACCGAGCCGATGAAGGAAAGGCTCAGGTTCGGTATCATCTGGTAGCCGTACCCGCCCCCGATCGGGAACCATTTCAAGTGGAGGCCGAAGACGTAGAGCATGATGATGGAAAGGGCGAAAAAGGGCATCGAGTTGACGAAGAGGGCCGCGGGAAAGATGATCTTGTCGAACACGCCCTTCTTGTAGGCGGTGAAGGCCCCGAGCAGGTTTCCCAGGAGCCAGCCGATGAGGATGGCGGGAATCTGGAGCCCGAGGGTCCACGGGATGGCGCTCGCGAGGATATTCGAAACGCGGCGGGGATAGTTCCCGAAGGAAACCCCGAAATCACCGTGCAGGATGTTCTGGAAATAGATGAGGTATTGCTGGAACAGGGGCTTATCGAGCCCGAACTGGTGCATGTAGCTTTCGTAGAGCTTTTTCTGGGCGTTGACGTCCGACATCCCCTGGCTCATGGCCGAGACGATGACCGAAACCGGATTGCCCTTGATCATGCGCGGAAGGAAGAAATTCAGGGTGATCGCGACGACGAGGGTCAGGAGATACCAGCCGAATTTCTTCAGGAAGTACTTGAGATAGGAATTCACGTCGACCTCCGGTAAGCCACGAGGAGCCTTCGAGTTGAGATGGCGCAGGCGGCGTCGCCGCCCGCGCGAGTCAGCATCGTTAGCTAGTTATGGATGACGTAGAGGCCCTTGATTCCCGCTCCGTCGGACAGGATCTGCGGGGGTATGTTGTTGCCGTCGCCCTGGACTGGCATGCCCTTCCACACCTTTTCGTTGACCGTGTAGAACAGGGACGGGCGATACATCAGAGGAATCGTCGGGATGTTTTTCAGATAGATCACGTCGAGCTCGGTATAAAGTTTCTTGAGCTCGGCCGGATCGCTCTTCGTCGGGATTATGTTGAGAAGCTCGTCGGCCCTTGCGTCTTTGAAGCGGCCCCAGTTCCAGTAGGCGATCTCGCCGATCGGCGCGACACCTTCGGAGAGCATGATGGTCCTGGCGCGGATCCAGGGCTGGCTCGGGCTCGCGTTGCCCTGTGGGGTGTTCATGATGATGTCGAAACCGCCGGTCTGCATGTCGTTGTTCCATACCGGCTGTTCGGGGAATTTAGTGCGGAGCTCGATGCCGACCTTCTTGGCGCTCTGCATGACGATCTCGAGGGAGGCGTTCCAGTCGGACCAGCCGTAGGGGCATTCGATGTCCCAGGGACCGAGCCGCGTTCCGTCCTTGAGCGAACGGATGCCGTCCTTGCCTTTTTTGGCTCCGATCGAATCGAGGAGCTTGTTGGCTCCGTTGACGTCCGTCGTCCAGAGGTAGGGCTTCACGGTCGTCTGGTCGACCATCTTCGCCTCGGCGGGGGTGGAGAGAACGATGCCGGGAACGATGGGATCGGTGTATCCGGACATGGCCACGTCGCCGATCTTCTTGTAGTCGATGCTCATGGCGATGGCGCGGCGCACCTCGGGAACGTTGAGGCCCTTTTTCGTCATGTTGAAGAAAATCTGGGGCATGGCGGCCGGGATGTAATAGGGAAGCTTCGGAAGATAGGTCTTGATCGGCGAGCCGTCCTTCCACATCAGCCAGACCTTCGGGGTAAACTGCTGGGACATGTCGACCTCGCCGTTCTTGAGGGCGAGGTTGCCCGCGTCGTTCGATTTGAAGATGATGTGGGTGATGTACTTGGGCGCGGGAAGCTTTCCGAAGAGGGCCTTGCCCCAGTAGTTATCGTCACGGACGATCGTGATCTTGGTATCGTCCCAATAGTACACCTTGTAGGGCCCCGACGCGACGGGGTCTTCGTTGAAGACGGTCGCGATCTTGGCGATATCGTTGTTGTTGTCGGCTTCGATCTTCGTCCAGACGTGCATCGGATGGATCGGCACGTTGGTCAGGGCATCGAGCACGTTCAGGCGGTTGTAGTTTTCCTTTGTCAGCTTGAACTCGACCACGCCGGATGATTTCGCGGTTACGGATTCGAGGGAAAGCCACACCGGGCTCCAGGAAACGGCGTACTTCTTCCCCAGTTCGAAGCTGTAGGCGACGTCGTCGGCCGTCAGGGCCTGGCCGTCATTGAAATGGGCGGCGGAATTGAGGGTCACGTCGAGGGTATAGTCGTCAGCCCAGGCAAGCGACTTGGCGAGGAGAGGGTCCATGGTTCCCTTGATCTGATCGAACATGAAAAGGGCTTCGTAAACGAGAAACCGGTTTTGGTTGCAGGGCCAGGCCGGATTGGAGCTCAGCATGTTGAAGCTGGACGGAGCACCCCACTGGAGTCCGTTCATGTACAGGGTTTCGTTGCGCGGAGTCTGCTGGCTGCCCTTGGGGGCTGGCGCAGCCTGTGCAGAGACGAGAACGGTCGAGAGGACGAGCATCAGTACCAAAGAGAGACCGAAGGCTTTTCTGGAAACCATACAATTCTCCTCCTTAAACTAATCGCCTCCCGGACTCAGAACGCCCGGACCCATTCAGGATAGACCCGGTTCCTTCCGTTGTCAAAGAAAAAGTCAAGTGGACGGAATCGTGAAATGGTGTTTTTTTCGCTGTGAGGGCCAAATCTTGGAGACTTGGCACATTTCCCCCGGAAGGCCTAGAACCGTTCGTTCCCGGCGATCGCTTCCCGGTAGTAGTAGTAACTGTCCTTGGGAATCCGCCTCCCCGTCTCGGGGTCGCACCGAATGATACCGAACTTCTTCGAATAGCCGAAAGACCATTCGAAATTATCGAGGAGGGACCAGACGAAGTAGCCCTTGAGCGGAATGCCTTCCTCGACGGCTCGGCAGCAGGAAGCGAGATGGGAACGGAGGTAATCGATCCGTTTCGGATCCCGGACCCGGTCGCCCGATTCGCTCACGGCGTCATTCACCGCGCAACCGTTTTCGGTGACGTAGAGGGCCTTCGGCGAGTACTCGTCGTTGGTCCACCGGAGAAAGCGGAGGAGACCTTCAGGGATCACGTCCCAGCCCATATCCGTTTTCTCGTAGTACGTGGGGACTAGTTTGAAGTTCTCGGGAGCTCCGTCGTCCCAGGCGACGGCATTTTCCGTGTAATAGTTGATGCCGACATAGTCGAGGGGCTGGGCGATGATCTCCATGTCCCCCTTTTCGACCGGCATGGAAACGTCGGGACAGGCAGCGAGGTGACGCTCGGGGTAGCCCCGTCCGAAAAGGGGGCCGAGGTACATTCGCGAGTCCCGGTCAGCCGCCCGATCGGCCGCGAGGGCGTCCCGTTTGGACGGGGTCGCCGGCCTCGGGCTCTGGATGTTGAGGACGATGCCGATGTTCCCCTTCGCCCCGGAGGCGCGGTAGTCGCGCACGGCGAGTCCGTGGCCGAGAAGGAGGTGATGGACTGCGCGGTAGGCATCGGGCCGGCTCTTCCTTCCCGGCGCATGGACCCCGATCTCGTAGCCGAGGATGGCCGAACAGAAGGGCTCGTTCAGGGTGGTCCAGTTCCGCACGGAGGGACCGAAGGCCTCGAAGCAGATATTCGCGAATTCCTCGAAACGGTAGGCGGTATCGCGGACGGGCCAGCCGCCCTCATCCTCGAGGGCCTGGGGCAGGTCCCAGTGGTAGATGGTCACGTAGGGGTCTATCCCCGCCTTTTCGAGGGCGGCGAGGAGGCGGCGGTAGTAATCGAGGCCCTTCTGGTTGGGTTTGCCCCTTCCGTCGCTCTGGATCCTCGGCCAGGCTATCGAGAACCGGTAGGCCCCGATGCCGGCCTCGGACATGAGGCGGATATCCTCGTCGAAACGGTGGTACTGGTCGCAGGCGACATCCCCGGTCTGGCCGTGGAGAACCTTTCCCGGGGTCCGGCAGAAGCTGTCCCAGATGCTCGATCCGCGGCCGTCCTCGTCGAAGGCCCCCTCGACCTGATAGGCGGCCGTCGCGGCACCCCACACGAAATCCTTTGGAAATTTTCCCTCCATCCCGCTACCCTAGCCCTTCACCGCTCCGGCGGCGACACCCTTCGTGATCTGCTTCCGGAAAATCAGGTAGAAAACCAGCATCGGCAGCATGCCGACCGTCAGGGCGGCGAACTGTTTTCCGTAATCGCTCGAAAGGGTCCCCGAAAACTTGTTGATGCCCAGGGGAAGGGACTTGAGCTCGGTCTTCGAGACGAGGATGTTGATCAGGGCGAACTCGTTCCAGGTCGCCGTTATGTTCAGGATCGCGAGCACGGTGATGACGGGAACCGTCATGGGAAGGATGATCGAGAGGAAGATGCGGAAGTAGCCCGCCCCGTCTATCCTCGAGGACTCGACCAGGGAATCGGGAACGCTCTTGATGAATTCCGTGCAGAGATAGAGGCCCATGGGCAGTCCCGAGCCGATGTAGATCAGGAGGACGGCGAACCGGGTGTTGTAGATATGGAGAAGGTTCGCCTCGAGGAACAGGGGTATCATCAGGGACTGGGTCGTCAAGGTGAGGCCGATGATGAAGCTCGCGTAGAGGGGCTTCGTCGCCTTGCGCTTGATCTTGGCGAAGGCGAATCCGGCCAGCACCGACAGGAATATGACGCCGATCGTGGTGCCGATCGTGTAGATCAGGGAGTTGCCGATGAGCTTGTCGAAATCCCCGATTTTCCAGGCGCCCGTGTAGTTCGCGAAGGTGGGCGAAGCGGGGAAACTCAGCTTGCTGATCTGGAATTCCGGGGTCGGCTTGAGCGAGTTGATCATGAGCCAGATGAGGGGATAGATCGTCAGCAGGGCGAAAACGGTCATGATGACGTAGGAAAAGAACTTGATGAGGAAATCGCCGATCTGCCCCAAGTGGCTTGTGTAGACTTTTTCTTCAGTCATGGCTATTCCTTCCCGCCGAACTTCTTCTCGAAGGCCTTGGTGATTCCTATGAGGATGAAACTGATGACGACCATGACCATCGCGACGGCGTTCGCCAGAGGATAGTCGAAGGCGCCGTTCATGAAGGCCTTGTCGTACATGTAGATGGACAGGACCTCCGTGATGCGCGCCGGCCCTCCCCCGGTCATCGCGTAGATGAGGGCGAAGCTGTTGAGGGAACCTGAAATGGCGAGGATCGCGAGATTCACGATGACGCCGGAAAGGGAAGGCAGGATGATGTGGCGCATCACCTGGCCCTCGCTCGCCCCGTCGATGCGGGCGGCCTCGATGATCTGGACGTCAATCTTCTCGAGGTTCGCGAGGAACATGATGAGGTAGAGCCCCGTGTACATCCAGAGGATGACGAAGAGGACGGGCAGCATGGCCGTCTCGCGATGGTTCAGGAAATCCATCGACCACTTCGGCGCGAGGAGGTTGGTCAGGTCGTTGACCAGCATGCCCGACTGGTTGGCGTCGTAGGACTGCATCAGGTCCTTGAGGTCGGCGACCGGGTTCGAGAAGTTGCTCGCCGCGGTGGGGCCGGCCAGGTTGACGATCTTCTGGGCGAGGCTGTCGGGCACGTTCTTGATGTCGAACTGTCCGAAGCTCTGGAAGATCGCCGCCAGATGGGAATGGAAATTCGCCTGATAGAGCTTGTTGAAGATCTCGCTCAAGGGTCCATAGGGCGAAAAGATCGTCTGCCAGAGGATGCCGACGACGACGACCGAGATGATGTTCGGGATGTAGATGACCGTCTGCCAGAAATCGGGGAACTTCACGAGCCTCCGCGAAATCAGGTAGGCGAGGATGAACCCGAGGGGGATCTGGCCAAAAACGGAAATGAAGACAATGAAGAGGTTATTCCGGAGGGCCATCCAGAAGGCGGGGTCGATGCCGAGACGGGCGTAGGGCTGAAAGCCGATCACCGTCCACTGTTCGCCGCCGAACATCTTTCCGCCGTTGTAGTTGCTCACGGAAAGGACGATGGAAAGCAGGATTGGAAAAGCCATGACGACCATATAGATGACAAAGGCCGGCAAAACCATCGTCCAATATGCCCGCCCCTCTTCCGTGCCGAGGGGTCGTTTACGAGCCATGTAGTCCTCCGTTGCCCATGACGATACTTCAGAAGCCTCTTCATGATACACCCGTATCTAGAAAAAGCCAGGGTCAAAAAATACGGGCGCACCGGGTTTGGACCGGAACGCCCGAAAGGGGAATCCGGTTTCGGATTCCCCTGGAAAATTTTAAATTATTTCTGGGCCGCTTTCCAGGTATCGAAGGCAGCCTGCATATCGGAGGCGACGGCGGCCGGGGTCTTGGTGCCGAGGCCGATCTGCTGCAGCCCGTCGTTGAGCGGGGTGCAGACGGCGGCGTCGAGGACGCCGTCGAGGACGTAGCCGGTCTTCGGGACGGAGGCATAGTAGGCGGACATCATCGTCGTGAAGGGCTCGACTTTGTCGCTCTTGATGTCCTTGCGGGCCGGGATGTAGGCGCCGGTCTCGAGACCCATCGTCGTCCATTCCTTGCCGTACCACCAGGTGAGGAGCTTCACGGCGGCCTTTGCCTTCGCGGATCCCGCGGGGATGGCGGCGCTGATGCTCATGCCGGTTCCGAGAACGGCGGAGATGAGTCCGGGGTTCTTCTCGCCGGGGATGGCCGGAAACTCGACCAGGGCGAAATCGCTCTTCTGGGCGGCGGGGGAAATCAGGGCCGTGCCGGAGGTCTTGTCGGTCAGGAAGGCAGCCTGGCGCCAGTCGCCGTCGATGAGGAAGGCAGCCTTGCCGGAGGCGAAGATGCCGGGTACGTCGCCGTACGGGGTCTGGATGCTGTCGCGGGAGATGACGCCGTCCTTGTAGAGGGTGTCGACGAAGGTGAGCGCGGCGACGAAGGGCTTGTCGGTGAACTTGGCTTTGCCGGCGAGGACCTGGTCGATGAACGCATCGCCGGCGATACGGCCGGAGATCGTCGAGAACAGGCAGGACTGCATGACCCAGGTATCCTTGTTAGCCATCGCGACGGGGATAATGCCCTTCGCTTTGAGCTTCGGAACCATCCGCTTCAGCTCGGCGTAGGTCTTCGGGATGGCGAGGCCGTTGTCCTTCAGAAGCTTGACGTTCGTGTACATCACGCTGGTGTAGGTGATGGCGCGGGGAAGCTCGGAAAGGTAGCCGGAATCCTGAGCCTTCGGGTTGAGGGCGGCGGCGGGCCAGAGGGCGAGAAGGTCCTTGGGAAGGAGCTTGGAAAGGTCCTTGGCGAGGTGCTTCTTCTGCACGGCGGTGCTGCGTCCGCCCGGCCAGGAGTAGAAAACGTCGGGCATCTGGCCGGCGGCCACGTAGGTCGCTACCTTTTGATGGAAGGGCTCGTTGTTCAGCTCTTCCTTGACGATCGTGATGTCGGGATTGTCGGCCTGGAACTTCGCCCACAGCGCGACTTCATCGGAGTACCCGGCCTGGGTGGCGTCGGCATAATTAAGGACGTTGAGCGTTACCTTTTCCTGGGCGAAAACGCCAGAGGCAAAGGCGACGAGAGCGACCATCAGGATGGCGATGATCTTCTTGTTCATGTGATCTCCTCCTTCTTGGATTGCAGAACGATTGGAAACCGGTTTTTTCGGTCAAGACCTGCAATTCTCAATCGCTCGTGCCAATTGGTTGAATATATCAACCATCTTGGGTATACCACGGTTATGGGGTGCTGTCAATCAAAACTTTGAAAATTGCGACTCGGCCGCGGGGGCGGGACCATCCGGAGGCCCCAGCCATCAGGCCTCGTCGGAGAAGGAGAAACCCGCTATGAAGTGGTCGAGGACCATGGCCGCCGCCCCATAGGAAACCGCAGTCGGGCCGAAGGAGGAGTAGTTGACGTCGATGCTGCGCTCAATCGGGTACATCCAGTTGTCCCGGATCTTGCCCGACAGAAGCGAGCAGAAGTCGTATTCGAGGCTTTCGATGTCGCCGCCGATGAAGACCCTGCCGAAATCGAAGGTATTCACGAGCATGGCCATGTTTTCCGCGAGTTCGAGGGCGAAACGGTCGAGGGCTTCGCCGTCCGTTCTCAGGTGAACCAGGTCGTTCGCGGTGAGGCTGAACTGCAGGCCGCCGCATTCCTTGCAGAAGACGCTGCGGAACTCCCCGGCGTAGGAGTGACTGCCGTACCTGACCTTGCCGTCGAGGACGATGCCGAAGCCGACGCCGACGCCGCCGAATTCCCGCTGCGAAACCGGATCGCGGCGAAACTCGACGAGGGCGAAGAGGAAATCCCTGAGGGCTTCCGTCCTCTTGAACACGAGCTCGCCCCAGGCGCAGCAATTGGCGTCGTTATCGATGAAAAAGGGTGCATCCGACCGCGAAAGGACCGCGTTCCCGAGGGAAAAGGGCTCGATGATCTTGAGCGGAACCGAGTACTGGATGGTGCTGGTACGCGAATCTATGAGGGCGCCGACCCCGACCCCGATGCCCAGGAACCGGCCGCAGGCCCTGGCGGAGAGACGACGCTGCAGGATGTCGCGCTGCTTGAGGACGACGTCCACGAAATCGTCCCTCGTGATCGAGATCGACTCGGCCGTGGTGGCCAGGATTTCTCCGGCGAGGTTCACGGCGACGGCCCTCACCTCCCCGATCTGGGCTTCGATCCCGATCGCGTAGCCGAAATCCTTGACGATCTCGAGGGCGATGGGCTTCCGGCCGCCGTTCGCGCTCGCTTCTCCTTCCACCGTTTCCCGGACGATGCCGACATCGATGAGCCGGCCCACCTGATTGGAAACCGTCGACTTGTCCACCTCGAGGAGGCCGGCGATCTCGATCCTCGAGGCTCCCGGCGCGCACCACAGGGTACGGAGAATCCTCGTGACGTTGTTGGTAAGGGGAGTCGAGTTTCTGACCATTTCGGGCAAGAATAGAACCCAGGCCCGAAGCTGTCAACATCCTTCCCCCTGAAGGCAGGGAGGGGAAAGGCGATAATCGGGAAATGCGGTCCCATCTCGGTCAGAATGGGGCCATGAGGCTTTTTTCGGGCTTTTTTTCTTGACAGAATCCATTTCAAATGAAATAATTTGGTTGGTTTTTCATATCAACCAAATATGACATAATCATGCCGGGCAGGGCAATGCCGCGCGATATCTGAAAGGAGAAGACCATGAAATTCGGCAAATTCGACGATGAGAGGCGCGAGTACGTTATCAGCACACCGGAGACCCCCTACCCCTGGATCAACTATCTCGGGAGCGACGACTTCTTCTCCCTCGTTTCCAACACGGCCGGCGGCTATTCCTTCTACAAGGATGCGAGGCTCAGGAGGCTCACCCGCTACCGCTACAACGACGTTCCCGCCGACGGAAATGGCAGATACTTCTATATAAAGGATGGTGAAACCATCTGGAATCCGGGATGGAAGCCGTCGAAGACCCCGCTCGATTCCTACGAGTGCCGGCATGGCCTCGGGTACACCATCATCAGAGGCGCGAAAAACTCCATTTCCGCCGAATCCAGCTTTTTCGTGCCGAACGATTTCGACGGGGAGGTCCAGAAGCTGACCCTCAGGAACGAGGGAAAGGACGCCAAGAAACTGACCATCTTCTCGTTCGTCGAGTTCTGCCTCTGGAACGCCCAGGACGATGCGACCAACTACCAGCGGAACCTCAACACCGGCGAGGTCGAGGTCGAAGGCTCCTGCATCTACCACAAGACCGAATACCGGGAGCGGAGGAACCATTACGCCTTCTACTCGGTCAACGCCCCCGTCGCCGGCTTCGACTCCGACCGCGACGCCTTCCTCGGTCCCGACAACGGCTACGACAGGCCCCGGACCGTCGTCTCGGGGGTTTCGGGCAATTCCACCGCCGACGGATGGTCGCCGGTCGCCTCCCATTCCCTCGCGGTGGAACTCGCCCCGGGAGAGGAAAAGACCTTCGTCTTCGTCCTCGGCTACGTGGAAAACGACCCCGACTCGAAGTGGAAATCACCCGGCGTCGTAAACAAGAAGAAGGCCCACGCGATGCAGGCCCGTTTCGCCACGGCCTCCCTGTTCGACGCTGAACTCGCCCTGCTGAGGAAACGCTGGGACGGCCTCCTCTCCCGGTACACGGTGAGGAGCGGCGACGAAAAGCTCGACCGCATGGTGGACATCTGGAACCAGTACCAGTGCATCGTCACCTACAACATGGCCAGGAGCGCCTCGTACTTCGAGAGCGGCATCGGCCGGGGCATCGGCTTCCGCGACACGAGCCAGGACATGCTGGGCTGCGTCCACCAGATCCCGGAGAAGGCCAGGGCGAGGCTCTTCGACGTCGCCGCGACCCAGTTCGAGGACGGCGGCGCCTACCATCAGTTCCAGCCCCTCACCAAGCGGGGAAACGCCGAGATCGGCGGAGACTTCAACGACGATCCCCTCTGGCTCATCATGGGCGTGGCCGCCTACGTGAAGGAAACGGGGGATTACGGCTTCCTCAGGGAGATGGTTCCCTTCAACCACGACCCGTCCCGCGCGGGAACGATGTTCGAGCACCTGAAGCGCTCCTTCGCCCATGTGGCGAACAATCTCGGTCCCCACGGGCTTCCCCTGATCGGCCACGCCGACTGGAACGATTGCCTCAACCTCAACTGCTTCTCCACCGACCCGAACGATTCCTTCCAGGTTTCGACGAGCAAGGACGGCAAGGTCGCCGAATCCGTCCTCATCGCCCAGCTCCTCGTCTACGTCGGGCCGGACTACATCGAGCTCTGCAGCCGTATGGGCGACAAGGCCGAGGCGGCAGTCGCCGCCCGCCGGATCACGACGATGGAAAAGACGGTCATCGAGCACGGCTGGGACGGGGAATGGTACATCCGCGCCTACGACGATTTCGGCGGCAAGGTGGGGAGCAGGCAGTGCGCCGACGGCAAGATCTTCATCGAAACCCAGGGCTTCGGGACGATGGCCCGCATCGGCGAAAAGCTCGGCTACCCGGCCAAGGCCCTCGACTCCGTCGCCAAGCACCTCGATACCGGCTACGGCATCGTCATCCTCGATCCGCCCTACCAGGAGTACCATATCGAGCTCGGCGAGGTTTCCTCCTACCCGCCCGGATACAAGGAAAACGGCGGCGTCTTCTGCCACAACAACCCGTGGATCATGATCGGCGAGGCGAAGGCGGGAAGGGCCGAGGAAGCCTTCGCCCATTACCGAAAGATCTGCCCCGCCTACCTCGAGGACATCAGCGAACTCCACCGCATGGAGCCCTACGTCTACGCCCAGATGATCGCCGGAAAGGCGTCCAAGCGCCACGGCGAGGCGAAGAACTCCTGGCTTACGGGAACCGCCGCGTGGAACTTCGTCGCCGTGTCCCAATGGATACTGGGCGTAAGGCCGGACTTCGACGGCCTCGTCGTCGACCCCTGCCTGCCCGAGTCGATCCCGGAAGCCGAGGTCACGCGGATTTTCCGGGGGGCGACCTACCGGATCAGGATCAGGAACCACGGCGGCAAGAAGGGACCGGCCAGGCTCACCGTCAACGGGAAGCCGATACCGGGAAGCGTCGTCCCCGTGGCCGCCGCCGGCCTCACCGTCGAGGTCACCGCCGACCAGGAATAGCGCAAACGAATCCGGGACCGGACGAAAGCCGGTCTCAGATTCCCCGTTCGACACCCAAACCGGCTCGCCGCATCCGAATTCCGATCAACATGCCTCGCAGCACGCTGCGGGGTATGAGACCCTCGTGCGAATCAACAACCTCGCAGCAAGCTGCGAGGTATGTTGGAACTGTAAGGAATGGATTGTAGGAAGGTCTCATACCCCCGCTACACAAGTACAGAGACTCAGCGCGCTGCGGGGCATGAGACCCTCCTGCGAATCAACAAGCTTCGGGACAATTCCGCATCGCTATCATAAAATATTCCTAATATCCGCGAATAATTACAATATCTTTGAAATTTACCAAGGTACTCTGCATCACGATCAGCAAAAATGCTCCAAAGGGGGAACGTTTTGGGTAAAACACGCATTGCCGACGCGGTCAAGTCAGGTAAGGTATTGGTATCGGACGGCGCCTGGGGAACCTTTCTCCAGAAAAAGGGACTGAAACCCGGGGAATGCCCCGAGCTCTGGTGCACGGAGCATTCGAACGATGTCCTGGACATCGCGAAAAGCTACATCGCCGCCGGAGCCGACATGATTGAGTCGGACAGTTTCGGCGGAAGCTGCTTCAAGCTCGAGCACTACAAGCTCGCCGGCAGGACCTCGGAGCTCAACGAGGCGGCGGCCAAGATATCGAGGAAGGCCGCGGGCGAAAAGGCCTGGGTCATCGCCTCCATCGGCCCGAC
>DBTK01000054.1:38356-44733 GCA_002307015.1 Spirochaetaceae bacterium UBA1318 | reverse complement strand
TGGGCGACGTCACCGAGGACGAGCTTTACGCCGCCTTCAAGGAACAGGCCATCGCCCTGGAAAAGGGCGGAGCCGACGCCCTCTGCATCGAGACGATGAGCGACGCGACCGAGGCCTGCCTCGCCGTGAAGGCCGCCAAGGAAAACACGAAGCTCGAGGTCATCTGCACCTTCACCTTCGAGAAGACCCTCCAGGGAACCTACCGGACGATGATGGGGCTCTCCCCCGAGGATGCAGCCGTCGCCGCGGTCAAGGCCGGCGCCGACATCATCGGACCCAACTGCGGAAACGGGATCGCGCGGATGATCGACATCGTCAAGGCGATGCGCGCCGTCGACAAGAAGACGCCGATCCTGGTCCACGCGAACGCGGGCCTGCCGACCAACGTCGACGGGAAGGACATTTTCCCCGAATCCCCGGCCGACATGGCCGCCCGGGTTCCCGCCCTCATCGAGGCAGGAGCGAACATCATCGGCGGATGCTGCGGGACGACGCCCGAGCACATCTCCGCGATCAAGAAAGCCGTCGAAACCTACCAGGCGAAGAAAGGAAACTGACATGGATCTGAAGACGAAGTTCACCGGAACGGCCATCGGCAGCATGCCCTTCACCGATCCCGATTACGCGGTCAAGGTATCGCTCGAGCGCCTTCCCGAGGCCCCGATCTGGCCCCAGCTCCCCCGCCTCGGCATCAGGGAGCAGATGGAGGTCCAGTATTCGGAGGGCATCCCCAGCGCCGTCATCGACGAAGCCAAGAAGCGGATGTTCATCGACACCTCCGTCGATTACTCCGAGCTCTTCGCAGGCTTCTACGAGACCTACATGACGGCGATGGATCCAGACTCCGGCACGGGCGACTGCTCGGCCCTCGCGATTTCCCCGGAGTTTTCCAAGGGCATTCCCGCCCTCGAGAAGGCCCTGAAGGCGAAGGGCGCCAAGCTTCCCTTCGTCAAGGTTCAGACGACAGGCCCCTGCAGCTTCGCGCTCACGATCGTCGATGAGAACAAGAGGGCCATCTACTACAACGAGGAATTCCGCGACGTGATCGTCAAGGCCCTGGCGATGAAGTGCCGCTGGCAGATCGCGAAATTCAAGCCCTACGCCCAGAACATCATCTGCTTCATCGACGAGCCCATCCTCTCGGCCTTCGGAAGCTCGACCTACGTTTCAGTCAAGCGCGAGGACGTCGTGGCCCTCCTCCAGGAGATGATCGCGGCCGTGCACGCCGAAGGCGGCATAGCGGGAATCCATTGCTGCGGCAACACCGAGTGGTCCATCCTCGTCGACTCCGGGGTCGACATCATCAACTTCGACGCCTTCGAGTACGGGGAGACCATCTCCATGTACGGCGCCCACATGAAAAAGCACCTCGCCAGGGGCGGACTCCTCGCCTGGGGCGTCGTGCCCACCTCGGTCCACATCCACGAAGCCACGGTCGAGAGCCTCGAAGCCCAGCTCGAGAAGGTGATGGACAAGCTCGCCGCCCAGGGCATCGACAAGAAGGCCATCACGGAGCAGGCCCTCATCACCCCCTCCTGCGGCACCGGGTCGATGGATGCGGCCGACGCCGAGAAGGTGTTCCTCATGGTTTCGGAACTCTCGAAACGGATGAAAGCGAAGTACGGGTACTAGGCGCATGAAGATCGCCATTTCAGGCAAGGGCGGCGTGGGGAAATCGACCCTCGCCGCCGCCATCTCCCTGATCCTGGCCGAGCGGGGAACGAAGGTCATCGCCGTCGACGCCGACCCCGACGCCAACCTGGCCCAGGCACTCGGGATTTCCGAAGCCGACCAGAGCTCGATCATCCCGATAGCCCGGCGGGCCGCCCTCATCGAGGAAAGGACGGGGGCCAAGGTCAGCCAGTACGGGCAGATGTTCAAGATCAACCCGCGGGTATCGGATATCGCGGACAGCTACGCCTTCAACCATCGGGGGGTTTCCCTCCTCGTGCTCGGGGCGATCGAGCGGGGTGGCGGGGGCTGCGCCTGCGCCGAGAGCATCCTGCTCAAGGCCCTGGTGACCGACCTCGTGCTCTTCAAGGGCGAGACCCTCGTCATGGACATGGAGGCCGGGGTCGAGCACCTGGGCCGAGCGACGGCGAAGGGCGTCGACGAGATGGTCGTCGTCGTCGAGCCGGGACAGCGGTCGATGGAGTCGGCTCGGCGGATCATCCGCATGAGCGCCGAGATCGGCCTGCCCGATCCGGTCTTCGTGATCAACAAGGCGAAGGGTTTCGGCGACGAGGACTTCGCCGTCAAGGGACTGGCCGCTGCCGCCGAGGCCGAGGGCCGCTCCCGTCCCGTCGTTCTCGGGGTCATCCCCTACTCCGACGAGATCATGGGCTCCGACCGCGACGGCACGGCCGTCATCGATTCTGTGGGTCCCGAGATCAGGGCCCTGTTCGAGGAGATAACCTCGAGAATCGCGGAGCGGAAGGCGGTGAAGGGATGAGCGGCACCATCGCGATAACCGGAAAGGGCGGGGTCGGCAAGACGACGATAGCGGGACTTGCGGTTCGTGCCCTGATCGAGGCGGGCAAGGGCCCTATCCTGGCGGTGGACGCCGACCCCAATTCCTGCCTCGACGTCGCCCTCGGGGTCACCGTCCTCAAGACGATAGGCAAGATACGCGAGGAGGCCAAGGAAACCGCCGCCCTCGGCATGGGGGCCGGCATCTCCAAGCAGCAGCTGATAGAGCTCCGCATCGCGGAGAGCCTCGTGGAACGGGAGAAGTTCGACCTCATCGCCATGGGAAGGCCCGAGGGCGCGGGCTGCTACTGCTTCGCGAACAACGTGCTCAAGGACGCCCTGGGCCGCCTCGCGGCGAACTACGACACCGTCGTCCTCGACAACGAGGCGGGACTGGAGAACCTCTCGCGGCGGATAGCCCAGGACGTCGCCGTCCTCGTCCTCGTGTGCGACGCGACCTGGAACGGGATCGAGACCGTGAAGCGGCTCTACGAACTCGCCACGGAGATGGAGGTGAGCTACAAGAAGCTCGCCGTCGTCGTCAACCGGACGAAGGGAGAGGAATTGCCGGAACTCGCCAAGGGGCTCCCGGCCCTCTTCTCGACCCCCCACGTGATCGCGCTTCCCCTCGATCCGCAGATCGCCGAATTTTCCGAATCGGGAAGGACCGTTTTCGAGCTTCCGGCGGACAACCCCTCGCTCGTAAGGCTTAAGGGTTTCCTCTCGATGCTGCTATAATAACCTACACGCTACCTCAAGGAGGAATCGATGGCCAACGAAACCATGGTCCCGGCCGACCGGGCATGGGACCAAGCTTCGGTGCGGATACTCGAAAAATCGCTGACGGACGGGATCGACACCGTCTTCACGCGCATCGACACCCAGCGCAACCAGTGCGGCTTCGGAAAATCCGGGGTCTGCTGCAAGATCTGCCACATGGGCCCCTGCCGCATCACGCCCAAGGCCCCCCGCGGGGTCTGCGGTGCCGACGCCGACACGATAGCGGCAAGGAACTTCCTCCGCGAGGTTTCGGGAGGCACCTCGGCCCACTCCGACCACGGGCGCCACCTGGTGCTCAAGCTCAAGAAGGTCGCCGAAAGCGGCGGCGGCGATTATGCGATCAAGGACGAGGCGGCCCTCCGCCGCGCGGCGATCGCCTACGGCGTGAAGGAAGAGGGAAGGACAGCGAGCGAGGTCGCATCTGAACTCGCCGACGTCTTCATCGAGGAGTTCTCATCCCAGGAGGAAACCCTCAAAACCCTCGCCCTCGCCCCCGAGAAGCAGCAGGCCAGATGGAAGAAGACCGGGGTCGAGCCCTACGGCATCGACCGGATGGTCGTCGAGGCCATGCACCGCACGACGATGGGCGTCGACCACGACTACCGCAACCTCCTCCTCCACGCCTTCAGGACGGCCCTCGCCGACGGCTGGGGCGGATCGCGGGTCGCCTCGATCACCTCCGACATCCTCTTCGGCACCCCGAACCCGATCCGGTCCGAGGTCAACCTCGGGATACTCGGCGAGAAGACCGTGAACATCCTCGTGCACGGCCACGAGCCGGCGCTCTCCGAGATGCTCGCCGTCGCCGCCCAGGATCCGGAGATCGTCCAGTACGCCAAGGACGCCGGGGCCGAGGGCATCACCCTCGCCGGCATCTGCTGCACGGCGAACGAGGTCCTCATGCGCCACGGAATCCCGGTGGCGGGCAACTTCCTCCAGCAGGAGCTTGCCGTCGTCACCGGCGCCGTCGAGATGCTCATCGTCGACGTGCAGTGCTGCATGCCGAGCCTCCCCGAGGTGGCGGCCGCCTACCACACCGAGATCGTCTCCACGACCGACATGGCGAAGACGGTCGGCGCCAAGCACCAGGCCTTCGACGAGGACAACGCACTCGATTCGGCGCGGGCCCTCATCAGGCGGGCTGCGGACAACTACAAGCGCCGCGACCCGGCCAAGGTCCTCATCCCGGACGTCAAGAAGCCCCTCGTCGCCGGATTCTCGGTCGAGGCGATCAAGTACATGCTCGGCGGAAAGTACCGCGGCTCGTTCAGGCCCCTCAACGACGCCATCATCTCCGGCCGGATCAGGGGAGTGGTCGGCATCGTCGGGTGCAACAACCCGAAGCAGAAGCTCGACGCCTACATGAACATCCTCGCCCGGGAGCTCGTGGCCCACGACGTCCTCGTCCTCAAGACCGGCTGCGCGGCGATCGCGAGCGGCAAGGAGGGGATGCTCAGCCCCGAGGCCGCCCTCGAGAAGGCTGGCCCCGGCCTCAGGGAGGTCTGCGAGGCGGTCGGCATGCCGCCCGTCCTCCACCTGGGATCTTGCGTCGACAACGTGCGCATACTCGAGGCGGCGACCGAGATCATCTTCGAGGGCGGGCTCGGCGACGACATGGCGGCTCTTCCCGCGGTGGGCGTCGCGCCGGAGTGGATGAGCGAGAAGGCGATCGCCATCGGCTGCTACTTCGTGGCCTCCGGGGTCGACGTCGTCCTGGGCAATCCGTTCTACATTTCCGGATCTGCCAAGGTAACCAATTTTCTGAACGAGGAAACGAAGGAGCTTTTCGGGGCCTCCTTTTACGTGGAGGAGGACCCGATGAAGGCCTCGGAGACCATTATCGCCCTCCTCGACGCCAAGCGCGAAAAGCTCGGGATCAACAAGAAGAGCGAGCGCAAGCTCCTCGACATGAAGGACAGGAGGGCTCACGGTGTCTAAGATAATAGCGACGGGCGCCATTGACGGCGCCGTTTCATGGGTCGCCCAGGCGGAGGCGAAACTCGCCGAGGCGATCGCCGCGAAGGGGGCGGACTGCGGCGTCGCCTTTCCCTCGACCGCATACTACCTGCCGATCATCCACTCCTTCACCGGGAGGAAGATCCAGAAGCTCGAGGACATGAGGGAGGCCCTCGCCGAGGCGAAGCGCCTCATCCCCGCCCGTCCGAGCGAGAAGAACTGGCTCCCCTACCTCGGCAACACCCTCGACGCCGGGGTCGCGGCCCTCTTCGCCTGCGAGATCATCGAGGCCTGCAAGTACGTCATCGGCCCGAACCCGGTCGACGGCATCTGGCTGGGAGCCGCCAACGACGTGATTCTGCGTGAGCGAGGTGTCGAGTTCGTCGACGGATCGGCCCCCGGCTTCGCCGCGATCACCGGGGCGGCGCCGACCAACGCGATCGCCGTCCAGATCGCGCGGGAGCTCCAGGAGAAAAATCTCTACGTCTTCATGGCCGGCTCCACGGGCGGCAGGCAGTTCGCCGACCAGCTCGCCGAGGAGGGTGTCCAGCTCGGGTGGGAAACCCGGCTCGTCCCCTTCGGCGCCGACGTCTCGGCCCTCGTCTACGCCCTCGGCTTCGCCAACCGCGCCGCCCTCTCCTTCGGCGGCATCAAGGCCGGCGACTCGCTCGGCAACCTCAAGTACAACAAGAACCGGATCTTCGCCTTCGTCCTCGCCTTCGGTGAGGTGACGGCCGAGAAGTACGCCCTCGCGGCGGGGGCCATCAACTACGGCTTCCCCGTCATCGCGGACACGGCCATCCCCCAGATCCTGCCGACCGGCGTCTGCACCTACGAGCACGTCGTGTCGTCGGTGCCCTACGAGACCATGGTCGAGAAGGCCCTCGAGGTGAGGGGCTGCAAGGTCAGGGTTTCCAAGGTTCCGATCCCCGTCGCCTACGGCCCCGCCTTCGCCGGCGAGAGGATACGCAAGGCCGACGTCCACGTCGAGTTCGGCGGCAACATCACCACGGCCTTCGAGTTCGTGACGAGCGCCGACATGGATGGAATCGAGGACGGGGTCATCGAGGTCATCGGCCCCGACATCGACACGGTGGAGCCGGGAACGGCCCTCCCCCTGGCCATCTGGGTCGAGGCGGCCGGGCGAAAGATGCAGAGCGACTTCGAGCCCA
>DBTK01000054.1:8559-38096 GCA_002307015.1 Spirochaetaceae bacterium UBA1318 | reverse complement strand
GCGACTTCGAGCCCATCCTCGAGCGGCAGATCCACCACCTCGTCAACGGCGCCGAGGGCATCTGGCACATGGGCCAGCGCGACATCGTCTGGACGAGGGTCTCCAAGGCCGGCTTCCAGAAGGGACTGAGGCTCCGCCACTACGGCGAGATCCTCCACGCCAAGCTCCTCGCCGACTATCCGGCCATCGTCGACAAGGTGAAGGTCACCATCATCACGGACAAGGACGAGGTCGAGCGCCGCGTCGCCGTGGCCCGCAAGGTCTACGACGAGAGGAACCGCCGCCTCGAGTCCATGACCGACGAGTCGGTCGATACCTTCTACTCCTGCCTCCTCTGCCAGTCCTTCGCCCCGGACCACGTCTGCATCATCACCCCGGAGCGCCTCGGCCTCTGCGGAGCCTACAACTGGCTCGACGGGAAGGCCGCCTTCGAGATCGACGAGACCGGGCCGAACCAGCCGGTCAAGAAGGGCGAGACCCTGGACCCCGTCCAGGGGGTCTGGAAGGACGTCAACGATTTCGTCTACGTCAACAGCCACAAGTCGGTCAGGCAGTTCAACGCCTACTCGATCATGAACAACCCCATGACCAGCTGCGGATGCTTCGAGGTCATCTGCGCCTACGTTCCCGAGGCCAACGGCGTTATGGCCGTCAACCGCGAGTACCAGGGCAACACCCCGATCGGCATGACCTTCTCGAGCCTCGCCGGCGCCGTCGGCGGCGGCCAGCAGACCCCGGGCTTCATGGGCTGCGGGAAGATCTTCCTCACCTCGAGGAAGTTCCTCTACGCCGACGGCGGCCCTGGCCGGATCGTCTGGATGCCCAAGGAGCTGAAAAGCGTCCTCGAGCCCGACCTCAGGAAGCGCTTCTCCGAAGCGGGGCTGGGGGACGCCTTCGACAAGATAGCCGACGAGACGAACGCGGTGGAAGCCGCCGACCTCAGGGCCTACCTCGAGAAGGTCGGCCACCCCGCCCTCACCATGCCCGACATCGCGAGTCTCGTGCCGGCAAGTTCCGTGCCGGCGGCCGAAACGAAATCGGCTCAAGGCGGCGGCGAATCCCGCGGATCATCGCGAGACGGAACCGCCGCGACGGCGATCTCGCCCGCTCCCGTCGCCGCACCGGCCGGGGGAGATCAGGTGGTCGCGACCGACGAGCTCATCGCCCGGATCAAGGAACAGATAAAGGCCGAGCTTGCGAGCGAGATCAGGCCCGCGGTCGCCCGGGAGATCGTCGGCGACATAATCGATTCCCTTCGCACGAAGTTCCTCGGCGAGGCGCCCTCCCGGTCCCCTCAATCGGGCGGACCGGCACCGGCGCCTGGCGGAAGGGCCGCGGCACCCTCCACCCCGCCTGCCCCGAGCGCCGCGGAAAAGCTCGCCGGCATCACGGCCTTCTCGCCCCGGAAGGAGGCCGTCGAGTGTCCCATCTGGACCGTGAAGCTCGGCGCCACGAAGGCCGAGGGCGGCACGAGGGGAAAAACCCTCTCGGTCGGCGGACACAGCTGCATGCCCTTCCATCTCTGGGAGGGTTCGATGACCAACCGGCCCCTCGTCGCGATGGAGGTCTACGACGCCGTGTCGGAGAAGTACCCCGCCGAGCTCAGGCGGATCTACGGCGATGTCCTCAACGACCCCGCCCAAATGGCCAAGCTCTGCGTCGAAAAGTACGGCGCCGACCTCATCTCGGTCAGGCTCGAGGGAAGCCATCCGGAAAAGGGCGACAGGACTCCCGAGGACGAGGTCAAGCTCGTGAAGCGGGTGCTCGAGGCCGTCGACGTTCCCCTCATCATCACCGGGCACAACCATTACGAGAAGATCAACGAGGTCATGAAGGCGGTGGCCCAGGGCTGCGAGGGGGAAAACCTCCTCCTCAGCTGGGTCGAGCAGGACAACTACCGCTCGATCGCCGGTTCGGCCATGGCCTACGGGCACTCGATCGTCTCCCAGAGCCCGATCGACGTCAACATCGCCAAGCAGCTCAACATCCTCCTGGGCAACATGGACTTCAAGCAGGAGAGGATCGTCATGGATCCGATGACCGGCGGCACGGGCTACGGCATCGAGTACAGCTATTCCGTAATGGAGAGGATCCGCCTCACCGCCCTCGGCGGCGACAGGATGCTCGCCGGCCCGCTGATCGTCGCGCCGGGCCAGGAAAGCGCCAAGGCCAAGGAAACCAGGGCGATCGAGGCCGACTTCCCCGAATGGGGCGACCTCGGCCGGCGCGCCGCCCTCTGGGAGCTTTCCACCGCGATGGGCCTCCTCCAGGCGGGGGCCGACATTCTCATCATGTACCATCCCGAAGCGGCCATGGCGCTTCACACATCGATCGATCGCCTGATGGCGAACTAGGGGGCAAGGAAATGGCGCTATCGGGTCTCGATATACAGAAGCTTCTTCCCAAGACCAACTGCAAGGAGTGCGGCTCCAACACCTGCCTCGCCTTCGCGATGAAGCTCGCCGGGAAAAAGGCGAACCTCTCCGAGTGCCCCTACGCCTCAGACGAGGCGAAGGGGATTCTCGGCGCCGCGAGCGAGCCTCCGGTGAAGTCCATCGGCTTCGGTCCGGAGAAAAAGATAAAAATCGGCGAGGAGACCGTCCTCTACCGCCACGAGAAGACCTTCGTCAACCAGGGCCTCTTCGCCGTCGACATCGGCGACGACGAGGCCGAGGCGAAAATCGACGAAACCCTCGCCAAAATCCGCGACTACGTCGTGGTCAGGGTCGGCAAGAGCCTCACCGTGGACATGGTGTCGGTGACCCAGAGGGGGAGCGATCCGGCGAGGTTCGCTGCCCTGGCCAAAAAGGCCTGGGAGACGGCCAAGCGGCCCCTCGTGCTCCGCTCGAAGGACAGCTCCGCCCTCGTCCTCGCCGCGGAGGCGGTCAAGGGCTCGGGCAGCATCCTCGTCGCGGCGACCGAGTCCAACGCGGACGCCCTCAGGGCGGCGGCCGAGGCGAACGGCCACAGCCTCGCCCTGAGCGGAACAGTCGACGAGGTCTGCGCCCTTTCCTCGAGGCTCAAGGCGGCGGGCTTCAACGAGCTCGTCCTCCAGTTCGCGACCCAATCCCTCGCCGAGCAGTACCAGGTCAATTCCCTCGCCAGGCGCATGGCGATCAAGGAGAACTACAAGCCCCTGGGCTATCCCTTCCTGCGCTACTTCGAATCGGGGAACCTCCTTGAGGACAGCGCCGCCGCCATGGTCGAGATCTGCAAGTACGGCGGCATCCTGGTCCTCCCCGGCTTCGACGCAGCCCAGCTCGTGACCCTCATGGCGCTGAGGCTCAACATCTTCACCGACCCCCAGAAGCCCATCCAGGTCGAGCCCAAGCTCTACCCGATCGGCGAGCCCACGGCCGCCTCCCCCGTCTTCGTGACGACGAACTTCTCCCTCACCTACTTCATCGTCTCCGGCGAGATCGAGAATGCGGGGACGAGCGCCTGGCTCGTCATTCCTGAATGCGAGGGCATGAGCGTCCTCACGGCCTGGGCGGCGGGCAAGTTCACCGGGGCCGGAATCGCGAAGGCGGTGAAGGAATCCGGCCTCGACGCCACGAGCGAATCGAAGACCCTGGTCATCCCGGGCTACGTCGCCCAGATCTCGGGCGAGGTCGAGGAAAACCTCCCCGGCTGGAAGGTGCTGGTCGGTCCCCAGGACGCCGGCGACATCGAGAGCTTCGTCAAGGCCCGGCTGGCCGGCTAGGACGGGATGCCCGAAATCCGTTTTCTCCCCTCGGGGATCGTCGTCGAAGCGGCGGCCGGCACGAGCCTGCTCGAGGCCGCGAGGGCCTCGGGCCTCGAGCTCGACTCGCCCTGCGGCGGGAAGGGAACCTGCGGCAAGTGCATCGTCAGGATCGTCTCGGGGGACGCGGATTCCGAGAGCCTGGGGACCCTCTCCCGGACGGTCGTCGCCGAGGGCTACGTCCTCGCCTGCGCGACGAGGATCCTCGGCACCCCCCTCGTCGTCGAGATCCCGGAGCGCTCGGGCTGGAAAGGCGGCCAGTTCACGGACGCCGAGGAGGACCTCGCCCTCGTGAGCCGCGAGCTCCTCCCGACCAGGTGGGAGTTCGAGCCCCTCGCCATGAAGTGGCTCCTCGACGTCTCGGAGCCGAAACGGGACGAGGGGCTTTCCGACCTCGACCGCCTGACCCGGAGCTTCCGGAAGGACTGGGGAAAGGGCGAGGTCTTCTATCCCCTGAGCGTCATCCGCAAGGTCGCCGACGCCCTGCGCGCCGAGGCCGGACGGGTGACGGTAAGCCTCATCCGCGACGGCGACACCTTCCGCATCATCGACGTCGAGCCGGGCGACCGCACGAGCAGGCACTGGGGCCTCGCGATCGACATCGGCACGACGACGATCGCGGTCCAGCTCGTCTTCCTTCCCCTCGCCCGTCCTGTCGGGACGAGGAACGACTACAACGCCCAGGTATCCTGCGGCCTCGACGTCATTTCGAGAATCAACTACGCCCGCACCCCGGCGCGGCTCGAGGAGCTCCGCGGCCTCGCCCTGGGCACCATCAACGCCCTCATCGGCCAGGTGTGCGGGGCCCACGGGGTAAAACCCGAGGAGGTCGCCAACGCGGTCGTCGCCGGGAACCCGACGATGACCCACCTCGTGCTGGGGCTGAAGCCCGAATACCTCCGCCTCGATCCCTACACCCCCACCGCCTCGGCCCTACCCTACCTGACGGCCAGGGAGGTCGGCATCGGCATCAACCCGGAAAGCTGGGTCTATTTCTGCCCCTCGGTGGGAAGCTACGTCGGGGGGGACATCACGGCGGGCATCCTCTGCACCTCCCTCGTCGACCCCGCGGCGAAGGAGGCCGAGGGAACCCTCTCGCTCTTCATCGACATCGGCACCAACGGCGAGATCGTCATCGGCAACCATGACTTCCTGATGACCTGCGCCTGCTCGGCCGGCCCCGCCTTCGAGGGCGGCGGCATCGACTGCGGGATGAGGGCCGCCGTGGGCGCCATCGAGCGGGTCCGGGTCGATCCCGAGACCGGATCGCCGGCCGTGTGGACGGTCGGCAACGAAAAGCCTCGGGGTATCTGCGGCTCGGGCATGATCTGCCTGCTCTCTGACCTCTACCTCACCGGATGGATGGACGGCCAGGGGAGGCTCGCACGGGACCGCCCCTCGCCGGCCATCGAGGTCGAGGGAAGGCGGGCGCGCTACCTTCTCGCCCCGGCTGAGGAGAGCGCGACGGGCAAGCCCCTCTACATCACGGAAACCGACATCGACAACATCATCCGGGCCAAGGCCGCGATCTATTCGGCCTGCTCGATGATCCTCGGCAAGCTCGGCCTTGGCTTCGGCGACCTGGGTCACCTCTACATCGCCGGCGGCTTCGGGCGCTTCCTCGACATCGGCCAGGCCATCGTGCTGGGCCTCCTGCCCGACCTGCCCCGCGATCGCTTCACCTACCTCGGGAACTCGTCGCTCACGGGGGCCTACATGGTCCTCGTTTCGCGAGACTTCAAGGAGAGGATGGAGGAGGCTGCGGACAGGATGACCTACATCGACCTCGGAGCCGAAAGCGAATACATGGACCACTACACCGCGTCCCTCTTCATCCCCCATACCGACCTCGGCCGCTTTCCCACCGTCGCGGCGGCGAAACGGAAGGCCCGGTAGCCATGCCTCAGAAGGAAGGCCGGGAGGAGGCTATCCGCAGGGCGAAGGAGGCGCTGGCCGAGGAGCTCGGGAAGGAAGCCTGGTCCGGAATCGGCTTTGCCGCCGGCCGCGTGCCGGGAAGCGGCGCCGCAGCCAGCCCCGCCCCGAGCCCCGGCGTCGAGAGCGTGGAAAGCCGCTGCTCGAGGCTCGGCCTGCCGCTGCCATCAGGGGGCGCGATCGAGTTTCCCCTTTTCGGTTCGACCGCGAGATTCGACCTCTCGACCCTGGACCTGACGGGGCCCTCGGGAATCGAGCTCCCCCAGGCGGACCGAATCCTCTTCTACCATTATTTCCTCAACCCGGGATCTGTGGCGCCGGGAGGGGACCTCATCTCCTTCAGGGAGATCACGGGGGGCTCGTTCTACTGGGAGCCCTTCCGCTCCCGGACCTGCGTTCCGTTGGCGAAGAAGTACGGCGACGACGTTGCCGGCCTCCGCAGGGCTCTCGACCGCTTCGAATGGAGCGAGCTCGAGCTCGGCGACTTCGGCGCCCGCGTCCACGGGATGGGCAGTCTCTTCCTGAGCCTCGTCCTCTACGCCGCCGAGGAAGGCCTCGAATCGGAGATCATCGTCCTCTTCGACCCGGCCATGAAAAGGGCCTTCGGCGCCGAGGACGCGGCGGCCTTCGCCAGCAGGATCTGCCTGGGACTGCTCTAGCTGGTTGTCGAATGCTGGCGCATCTCAACGCCCCCCCAGGCCCCTGCCGCCTAGCCGAGGTCGGCCCTCACCTCGTGGAGTTTCCCGTCGCCGAAGATCGGAATGAGGTTCCCCTCCATGCTCTTCCAGTCCACCACGATCGTGGCGATCCCCCGCGAGAGGTGACGGGGATTTTTCACCACGATGCGGTATCGCGCCCCCCTGAAATCCCGCTCGACCTCGAACCCCGACCAGTCGGCCGGTATGCAGGGGTCGAGCCTCAGCCCGTCGAATTCCGCGCGGAGTCCCAGGATCCAGCCCGTGGCGGCCTGGTACATCCAGCTCGCCGTCCCCGAAAGCCAGGTGTTCCTCGCCAGGCCGAACTGGGGATGCTCGCTCCCCAGGATGTTCTGGGGATAGCAGTAGGGCTCGCACTCGTAGCCGTCGATCGATTCGTTCTTCGCCGCCGGATTCACCTGGTCGTAGTAGCGGAAGGCCCGCTCCCCGTTCCCGCTCATCGCCTCGGCGATGACGACCCAGGGGTTCGTGTGGAGGAAGATGCCCCCGTTCTCCTTCGCGCCGGGCGGATAGGTCGTGATCCCGCCCTTCCCCGCGTCGAAGCCGTCGAAGCCGGGCCAGGAGAGCCTGATCCCCTTCGGCGTGTCGAGGAGGCGGCCGACGGAGTCGAGGGCGGCCCTCGCCCTCTCGGGCGGCGCGAAGCCCGAGAGCACGGACCAGGACTGGGCGTTGATGTAGATCTTCCCGGCCTGGTTTTCGCTCGAGCCGAGGACTGAGCCGTCGGCGGCGAACCAGCGCCGGTACCACTCGCCGTCCCAGGCGGCGACGTTGACCGCCTCCCCCATCCTCTCCCAGGCCTCGCGACGGCGGGCGGCCTCCCCGCTGTCCCGAAGCTTGTTGAAAAGCTCCACGGCCTCGAGGAGGGCCCGGCCGTAGAGCATCGCGGTGAATACCGACTCCGCCCCGGAAGCCAGGTTGACCGTGTCGTTCCAGTCGGCGAAGCCGAGCAGGGGAAGGCCGTGCGCTCCCGTATCCCGGGAGGTGAAGTCGAGGGCCCTCCTCAGGTGATCGAGAACGCTCGCCGATTCGAGGGCGGTCCCGGAGCCGTCCTTTTCATAGAACGGCACGACCGTATCGAGGAGGCCGAGATCGCCCGTTTCCTTGAGGTAGGCGATCACGGCGAGGACGACCCAGAGATGGTCGTCGCCGTAGTAATGGGGACGGTCGGGATACTCTGCCGAATCCCCGATTCCCCCTTCCATGGTAAGCGGGTTGAACTGGTGCATGGCCGAGCCGTCCCGCCTCTGCACGGAAAGGAGCTTGAGCAGGAGGGAGAGGCCCTCGCCGGGCATCCGGTCGAGAATGCCCATGACGTCCTGGGAGGAATCCCTGAAGCCGATGCCCCGGTCGCCGCCGTAGCCGAGCTGGTAGAGGGAGAGGTACCGCGACCAGGTCCTGGTCACGTAGCACTGCCGGGGATTGTAGACCCCGAGCATCCGGTTCATGGCCGGATCGGGGGTGATGAAGCGCGCGTGGCCGAGATAGTCCTTCCAGAAATCCCCGAGGGCGGAGAATGCGGCTTCGACCTCCCCGGTTTTCCTGAACCGCTCGATCCCGGCTCGGGCCGAGGCGAAGGAGGCGGCCTGTCCCAGCTGGGTGACGACGCGCCTGGTCTCGCCGGGCTTGAGGGAACCGAGGTGAAGCATCAGGGCGCCGATGTTGTCGCCCCGCCTCGCCTCGTAGTTCCCCATCTCGTCCCCGTCGAGGGAAAGGGGCGAACGCCAGCTGCCGTACTCGTTGGCCCCGAGGAACCGTTTCCGATCGGTCTCGAACGAGGAGACGGGAAGGCTCGCCGTGAAAAAATTGACCGCGGTTTCGCGCTTCATGAAGGCGTACTGGAGGAGAGTCAGGAAACGTCCGGGCTCGTATACAGCCGACCCCTGCATGGTCTGGGGAACCCAGTCGGCGTTGGTGAGCTGCTTCAGGGCGTCGAAATGGCTGTACTCGACGACGGGAACGAGGTCGAGGACGACGGTATCGCTCCGGAGGTTCGTGACGCGGTAGTCCCTCAGGACGCGGCAGTCCCCTCGCGGAACGAAGACGGTCACCTCGCAGCGGATTCCCAGGATCTCGCTCGTCCAGCGGGAATAGCCCGAGCCCACGCGGCACTCGAACCGGTCGAAGGGACTGAGGGTCGGGACGAAGTAGGGCGAAAAAACCGTCCGCCCCCGTTCATGACCCGCAAGGCGGATATAGGCCGTCTCTCCCCTGAAATCCGAGGCCGGGATCTGGGTAGAATACCTCGTGATGCGGTTGAGGGCGGGATCGCCCTTGCAGAGCTGGGTGCCCCCGGTTTGGTCGATGAAGCCGCCGAAGGAGAGGTCGCCGATATAGTTGATCCATTTTACCGGGGTCCGGGGGTCGGTTATTACATACTCGCCCGTTTCGTCATCGAAGTAGCCGTATTGCGCCATGGTTGAATACTCCAAACGACATTCTAGCCCGGCAGGTTCGGAATTGCAAATTCATCCCTGAGGTCAGGGACCGATCGGCGAGTGTCGAGAAGCCCAGGTACGAGGTCCTTCGGTCAAGCCCCGGCCGGGAGGAGTTCCCCGGAATGGAATTCCCTGCTTTCCGTCTCCCCCTCGGGCATGATGAGGAGGGCACCCGCCGGGGAGAGGCCGACGAGGAGGCCGCGGACGATTGGGCCCGTCTCGGGATCGCCCTCGCGGAAGGCGACGGTTTTCCCCGCGCGGTAGAGACGGCGGGAGAGCTCGCGGTCCGCATCGGGGCCGGCGAGGACGGCCTTCAGTTCCCGGAGGACGACAAGCAGGATGCCGGCGGGCTCGACTCGGGCGCCCGTCTCGAGGAGGAGGGATGTCGCCTTCCCGTTGAGCTCGGGCGGAAACGAGGGCTGGTTGAGGTTGACGCCGATGCCTACCCGGACGCTTCCCCCGGAGGACTCGCAGAGGATGCCCGAGACCTTCCTCCCGCCGATCATGACGTCGTTCGGCCATTTGATCTCGGCCCGCCCGAGGTCGGGCTGGGTACGCTCGAGGGCGCGGGCGACGGCGAGACCCGCGGCGAGGGGAACGGGGAACGGGAAGGCGCCGTGGAGGATCACGGTAAAAAGGAGGGATTCGCCAGGGACTGCCACCCAGGCCCTCCCCGGAAGCCGGCCCCTCCCCGCGGACTGGCTTCCCGCCATGACGACGGTTCCATGGGGATACCCGGCCTCGGCGAGGAGGCGCGCGTCGTCCATCGTGGATCCCGTCTCGGCCCGGTATAGGACGGGGGCGCCGAAGGGCGAGGCGAGGTCGAGTGTCGTGTACGCGGGATACCCGGAAAAGCCGGCGATCCCGTCTCGGGGCTCTGGAACCATGACCGATGGTAGCACGGCGATCGGGATTGTTGAATCGCTCCGGTCGGCGGCTTTCCGCGCCGAGAATATCGTATGGAAGCATCCACCCCAAAAAAACTGCGTTCCGATTCCGGACGCGGGTTCCGGATCGCAGGCCTCGCCCTCGCGGCCCTCATCCTCGCCTCGTGCGCCGGGAGCCCCCCCGGCCGTCCCGTTCCCGTCGCGCCGGCAGCCGGGCAGCCGTTGGCTCCCGAAACCGGGAAACCGGCTGCGACCCAGCCTGAGGCGACCGCGCCTGAAGCGGCGAAGCCCGCTCCGAGCGCGAACGCGGAAACCGGGAACCTCCCCTCGGTGGAACGCGAGTTCCGCGGACTCTGGATCGCGAGCATGGGGAATATCGACTGGCCGGCGAAAAAGGGCCTCGACGCCGGTCAGCTCGCCTCTTCGGCGTCCACGATCCTCGACCGGGCCGCGGCCCTCGGCGTCAACGCCGTCATTTTCCAGGCCCGGCCCCTCGGGGACGCCCTGTACTCATCCGATACCGAACCCTGGTCCCACTACGTCTCCGGGGTCCAGGGAAATCCCCCCCCCGATTCATTCGATCCCCTCGCCTTCTGGATAGAGGCGGCGCACACTCGGGGAATCCAGCTCCACGCCTGGATCAACCCCTTCCGCGTCGGCACGCCAGTCCTCGCCGACGGGGACTACTCTCCCCTTTCGATCGCCGCGAGGCGGCCGGACCTGGCGAAGCGGATCGGCAAGGGCTACCGGTGGCTCGATCCGGGCATACCCGAGGCCCGGGACTACGCGATATCCGTCGTCGTCGACCTCATCTCCCGGTACGACCTCGACGGCATCGTCATCGACGACTACTTCTATCCCTCGCGCGAATACCTCGCCCCCGACGCGGACTTTCCCGACGCCGATTCCTATGCGGTCTACCGCGAGGGAGGAGGCACCCTCGACCTGGGCGACTGGAGACGGGACAACATCGACCGCTTCGTTTCCGGCCTCGACGCCGCGATCAGGAAGTCGGGGAAGCCGATCCTCTTCGGGATCTCCCCCGCCGGCATCTGGAGGCCGGGGAACCCCGTCGGAACGACGGGCCGGGACGCCTTCGCCGAGGGCTACGCCGATTCCCTCAGGTGGCTCGAGGCCGGGTGGTGCGACTGGTTCTCGCCCCAGCTCTACTGGCCGATCGCCCCGGAGCGCCAGAGCTATCCCCTTCTCCTCGGCTTCTGGAACCGGGCCGATCCATCCGGCGTCCATCTCTGGCCCTCCCTCAACCTCGTTTCGGCGAAGGTCGCCCCCGAAAGGGCGGTCGAGGAGTTCTCGTCCCAGGTCTTCATAGAGCGGGGCATGAGGAATGCCGATCCCGGGGTCGCGCTCTACGGCGCCAAGGCCCTCGCGGATCCCGTCTTCGCCTCGGGCTTCGCGGCCGCCGCCTTTCCGAGGCCCTCCCTGGTTCCCGTCACCGAGAGGGTCGCCTCGCCCCAGCCGCTTGCGCCCGTCGTCGCCCTCGAGCGGGACGGGGACGGCCTCAGCCTCTCGTGGGACAGAACCGACGCCGATTTCCGCTTCGTGGTGTACTATCGCCGATCGGCCCGGGCTCACTGGGAGACGGTGGTCCTCGGCGAAGAAACCGGCATCAGGCTCGCCGACGCGAGCGATTCGGGCCCCTCGGGGCCTGTCACCGAGGTCATCGTGACGGCGGTATCGAGGACAGGAACGGAGAGCGCTAAAACGATCCTGACCGCACCCACGGACTGATAGCGGGACCCAAGGAAAGCCGTCGTTCTTGTTGCGGATTCGGCTTTCCCGGGCTATGATGATTGTTCATCATTCCTCAGGAGGAGCGTTCGATGGCAAACAGCCGGTCTTCCCTCATCAACCAGTTTTCGCCGCTCCAGGTCGGTTCCGTCACCGAACTGATCGAGTCGCTGAGCGCCAGCTCTCCAATCTCCTGGGCCATGCAGATGATCGACGAGAATCCGGACGCCCACGCCCTGCCCATCGAACGGGACGGCATGATCATCGGCGTCCTGGAGAGCCGGCTCATCAAGGAGCTGAACGAGTCTACCTGGAAGAAATTCTGGCAGAGAGACCTCGACGCCTACATCAAGACCTCGGCCATCGTGCTCGACGCCTTCGAGCACATCGAAAGCGTCCTCCCCAACCTCATGAAGGAGAACGAGGAGTCGGGCGTCAATTACTTCGTCGTCTATTACCGGCGAAGCTACATGGGGGTCGTCGGCCTCAACCGCCTCATCGACCAGGCGAACCTCCTGCGCAAGCAGGACATGGACAGGGCCCGCGACGTCCAGCAGGCCCTGCTCTCCCGGCCCCGGCTCAAGGACAGGAGGATCGATTGCCGATTCTTCATCCGCATGGCCCACGAGGTCGGCGGGGATTTCTACCAGGAATTCGCCTTTGACGAAAACCGCTTCCTTCTCGCCTGTTTCGACGTTTCGGGCAAGAATCTCGCGGCCTCGCTCACGACGACCGGCATCGGCGCCTTTTTCTCGGCCCTGAAATACTTCGGGGCTTCCGAATCCTACCGATCGACAGACCTGACGCCCCGCATGAACGCCTACCTCAGGGACCTCATCCCGACGGATACCTTCATCGCGGCCGTCCTTTTCTATATCGATTTCGCCCAGAAAACGGTCAAGATACAGAACATGGGATACTCGCCCGTCTACGCCTTCGTCCCCGGCGGACCCAAGGTCACCTGCAAGGTCCTGAAACCAAATCTGGCGCCTCTCGGCATCGAGCTCGACCAGAGCGACAAGACCTCGGAATACACCCTGCCGATCGTGAGCGACCTGCGCATCTTCACCTATTCGGACGGATTCACCGATCTGGAGAATTCGGATCAAATCATGTATGGCGACGAGCGGGCCAAGGACTTCATCCTCGCCCATCATGCCGATTCCGACGCCCATTTCATGCCGGCTTTCGAAAAGGAGATCGACAGGTGGCGGGACAAGGCCTCCCAGAAGGACGACATCACGATGATGTCCCTCAGGTTTCAGGACTGCTAGGGGATCCCCGGTTCGGCATGGCGCTCCCGGCGTTCCGCGGCCGAGGCTTCGTTCCCCCCTTTCTGCGTGCCCTGGGTTTCCCTTCCGATCCAGGAAGAGCCGAGGCTGCCCTTTCGAGGGCGAGGGTCCTGAATCTATCGTACGGAATGGGTCCCTCGAGCCTCATGAAAACCTGATGGCTTCCCGCGGTCTGGAGGGTCAGGCAGAAGCTTTCGAGAATCGTCTGTTCGCAGTTGACGGCGAGGCAGGGCCGGTTCGCGCCCCCGTCGAAAAAGAGCATGCGAAACGGGTACTGGCTGAGATGCCGCTTGTCGGTCGGCGGCACCGAAAGGGAGACGACCCGATACCGGTGCCAGGAAAACGTCTCGATCTTCGTTCCGTACATCAGGTGCTGCATCCAGGTAAGATCATGAAGGTGTTCCATGATGAGCTCCTCGGGCAGCTGTCTATCTCAAGTATACGAATTGGGCGCCGAAAAAGCCAAATTTCAACGCCGACGCAGGGAAGGCCGGGGGCAGGCACATAGAGGCTGATAATTTCCCGGTCCATACTTGACCCGACAGGAAAAACCGCAATATCCTGACCCAAGACCGCATTCCCTGGCAGCCACCCGAGGAATGCGGGGATAAGGTGATTGAGGCGTCGTTGCTGTCGCCGGCAAGAACATAAAAAGAACAAACACTTTTCAAAACAGAAGGAGCATGACAATGAAGAAAACATTATTACTCGGACTTATGATCGCATGCCTGGCAGGGTGCGCTTCCGTTCAGCAAGGCAAGCATTACAGCGATCTCGCCAAGGCGAACAGTTTTGAATCCTACTTCCCGAGCGCGTCATTTACCCTCGGCTTTTCGACTCTTGAGGAAGCCAATGAGTATATCAATGAGGCTCAGGCCAAGCTGACACAATCCACCCAGAAGCAGCCGCAACAAGGCTTGGCCGCTCGAATCTACGGTTCGCCCCGACAGGGGGACAAACCGGTAATCGTTGTTTGCATCATCGCCGCATCGAATCTCCACAATACCGTGGATCTGTCGAAAACCAAGGCGAACCTGGAGGGCGAGCTCAAGGATGCCATATCCGTCTCCAGCATTTTCCTGGTTTTCTATCAGGATCGAGGGGTCTCGATTTCCAAGTTCTACCTGAAAGAGGGCTATAACTACTCATCAAATTCCCAATACAAGCAATTCAGGGTAAATGACGAATTCTATAAGGCGGAATATCCGGTAGGATGGAGTGCCGAGCAGGCGTTCAGCTATCTTGGAGGCGGAATCAAGTAGCGGCGGCCAGCGACGGTTCTGGCGGAAGACGCGATTTGCTCCGGGCACTCGCGCAGCCAGGCCTTCAACGCCGCCGGATCAGAACTCGGGGAAGGTGGGAGAGGCCTTGCCGAGCTGGAGCATCTGGCCCTCGAGTGCGTAGGCGTCGTTGTCGGTGAAGGGCCTGCCGTACAGGAACTCGAACAGGAACCTCATGTCCTCGGGCTGGAGCCCGATATACTGGGTCCCGAAGTAGGCGACCGTCGCGTCCTTGAATCGCCTGACGATCTTGGCATCCACCGAGATCACCCGCCGGTCGACGGCGAGTCGGATCACCATGTCGGCCATCGGGGTGAGGAGCTCGCAGATCTTGGCGTCGACCGGCTGGGCAAAGAGGAGGCCCGACGCGCTCATGTCGATGACCTGGGCCTTGAAATCCTGGGGGAGCTTTTCCTTGTTCTTGAAGTAGCCGTTCATCTTGAGCGAATACGAGAGGATCTTCGAGAACTGGTAGAAGAGGTCGAAGATCTCGATGCTGAAAACCGGACGCGCGGGATTCCGGTTTCCGATGTAGACGTAGCCGATGACGTACTCCTGGAAGAGGATGGGACAGTAGACCTCGGAAACAATGCCCTCCCCCCTCTTCTCGCGGAAGAGCTCGTTGATCCGTTCCCGGACGACATCGTCCTCCACCCCCTCCTCCGTCTTCAGGTAGTTCTCGAAGATGTCCTGGGTGACCATGCGCTTCCTCTCGTAGGGATCGACGGTGGGCAGGACGGCGTTGTAGCTGGAAACGAAAAGGCCCTTCCCCGTCTTGGCGATCAGCCTCTCCACCACGTTCTCGGGGGGCTTTTCCCTGAACATGGTGATCCGGTAATAGGGCGATATCTCGTCCGCCTTCTGGCGGAACTGGCCGATCAGGTTCTGGATGTTCTCGGGATTGAAGTCGGGGGAGTATTCGGGAGCCTCGACGGGATCGAAGTCCTCCGACCGGGGAAATTCGAGCTCGTAGCGCTCCCCCTTGAATGAAAAGGAAAAGGAGATCCCATGGGGCTGGGCTATCCTCGAGTATTTCCGCCCGAGATCCTTGTAGAGCTCGGGGGGAAGGTCGATGAGGAGGGCCTTGTCCGAAATCCCGACGACGCGGGACTTGAAGTTCATGATCTGGCCGCCGTAGTTGAAATAGCAGTTGATCGGCGTGCCCGAGACGAGGGAGGAAAGCTCCGGCCTCGCCTCGACGGCGATGGAATCCTTCAAGATGGAGGAAAGGATGGTCTCCGTTTCCGCGTTGGTGTATTGCAGGGTCACGGGAACGCGGTTCAGGACGACCTTCCCGAGAATGAATTCCTTTTCGATCTTCCGAATTACCTTTGCCATGGCTATCCCTTCAACCTACCGCGCCGTCAGGCTGTATTCTTCGGGTTCGAACCTCGGTACCGAGCCCTCCGCATCGAGCTTCTCAAGATCCTCGAACGGGATCGAGAGGTCGTCGAGCCGGAGCGAGTCCCCTTCCCTCCGGACATAGAGGGTGCCGGCGGCCCTCGAGGCGGGGCGGTAGAGGAGGACGTTCACGTTTCCCGAATCGCCGTCCATCTTGACCTTGCCGAGCCGATAGAGCGTGGGCTCGGCGGAGACGATTTTCGCACCGTCCGTCAGCGCGCCCGTGAGGGGAATCCGTTTCGCCTGGGGAAAGGAATCGATCGAGGCCTTGCCGCTCAGAAGCCCCTCGAGGAAGTCCCTGGCGAGGGCGGCCACCGCCTTCTCGTCGTCGGTCGCCTGGCCCGAATCCATCAGCTCGCCGATCTTCATGTCCTGGGGCAGGGAGGTCTCGGCCTGCCGGGAGGCGAGGAGGGAATCGAAGGTGGTAAGGCTGATGTTCTTGTTGATGATGACGGGAACCGAAGGCGCCGGCGTCGCTGCCGATCCCGTTCCCATCTTGACCACGTCGACGGCGGGGGGAGGCGCATTGACGCCGACCGACACCGAGTCCACGGGCTTCCGGGTGGGAGTCGGATTTTTGCGGCCCGTACATGACTGAACCAGGAGAAGGATCAGGACGAGACTCAATATCGAGACCGCAGAACGAAGGTACCGCATGATTTGTCATAAGTGTAGCGTATGGATGGACATTCGTCAAATCGGCCGGCTTTCCCGGAGTACCATATGGACAGGATTTACGGCGACGATATAATACTAGGCACTATGGGAAACACGATTACCGAAAAGATCATCGAGCGCCACCTCGTTTCAGGGGAAATGAAAACTGGCGCCGAAATCGGGATCAGGATCGACCAGACCCTGACCCAGGACGCCACCGGCACCATGGCCTACCTCGAATTCGAGGCGATGGGCCTCGGTCGCGTAAAAACGCAGGTCTCCGTATCCTACGTCGATCACAACACGATGCAGGAAGATTTCAGGAACATGGACGACCACGTCTACCTCCAGACGGCGGCCAAGAAATATGGAGTCCGATTTTCGAGACCCGGGAACGGCATATGCCACCAGCTCCACCTCGAGCGCTTCTCCATCCCCGGCTCGACCCTTCTCGGATCAGATTCCCACACCCCGACCTCGGGGGGGATGGGGATGCTCGCCATCGGCTCGGGAGGCCTCGACGTCGCCGTGGCGATGGGGGGAGGCCCATTCTACGTCGCCATGCCCGCGGTCGTAGGCGTCAAGCTGACCGGCCGCCTCAAGTCCATGGTGAGCGCGAAGGACGTGATCCTCACCCTCCTCGGAAGGGAAACCGTCAAGGGCGGGGTCGGCTCGGTCTACGAGTACTTCGGCCCCGGCGTCGCGACCCTCTCGATCCCCGAGCGCGCGACCATCACGAACATGGGCGCCGAACTCGGGGCGACCACCTCGATCTTCCCCGCGGACGAGGTCGCCAGGGAGTTCCTCTACCGCCAGGGACGGGGTTCGGTCTTCACCGCCCTCTCCGCCGACCCCGACGCGAACTACGCGCGGGTGATCGAGATAGACCTCGACGCCGTCGTGCCGATGGCGGCCCTTCCCCACAGCCCGGACAACGTCAAGCCGGTGTCCGAGATAGCCGGCAGGAAGCTGGACCAGGTCGCCATCGGCAGCTGCACCAACTCCTCGGTCAACGACATCGGGATCGCGGCCGACATCGTCGGAACCGGCACGATAGCCGACAACGTCTCCTGCGCGGTCTCCTTCGGTTCCCGCCAGGTGATGAGGGCGGCGGCGGCGAGCGGGCTTTTGGACAAGCTCATCGGCTCGGGCTGCCGCGTCCTCGAGAGCGCCTGCGGCCCCTGCATCGGCATGGGCTTCGCCCCCAAGTCGGGCGGGGTGAGCCTCAGGACCTTCAACCGCAACTTCAAGGGCCGGAGCGGCACCGAGGACGCCGAGGTCTACCTCGTCTCCCCCGAGACGGCGGCGGCGTCGGCCCTCAGGGGCGTCATCACCGATCCCCGCGACCTCAGGATGGAGAAGAAGGACTACTCGGGCTTCATGGTGCCGAGCGACACCCTGATCGTCGAGCCCGCGAGCGAGGCCGAGGCCTCCTCGGTCGAGGTCGTGCGCGGCCCGAACATCAAGCCCTGTCCGGTCGGCAAGCCCCTCGCCGATTCGCTTTCCGGTCCCGCCCTGCTGAAGCTCGGCGACGGCATCACGACCGACCATATCATGCCCGCGGGGGCCAAGATCCTGCCCCTGAGGAGCAACGTTCCCGAGATAGCGAAGCACGCCTTCGAGTACGTCGACAAGAGCTTCCCCGAGAGGGCGCTCGCCGCCGGCTCGGGCTTCATCGTGGCGGGAGCGAACTACGGCCAGGGGTCGAGCAGGGAGCACGCGGCCCTCGCCCCGATGTACCTCGGAATCCGTGCCGTCATTGTGAAGAGCTTCGCCAGGATCCATCGGGCGAACCTGATCAATTTCGGCATCCTTCCCCTCGAGTTCGCCGACCCGACCGACTACGACCGGATTTCCCAGGGCGACGAGATAGTCCTCGCGTCGGTGAAGACGGCTCTCGGGGAGAACACCCGCATCAAGGCCGAGGACAGGACGGCGGGATTCTCCTTCGTCCTTTCCGCCCGGCTCGATCCGAGGGCGGTCCGCATCCTCATCGCCGGCGGACTCCTCCCCTACACGCGGGAAGGCGGGAAATAGCATGGGAGGAAGGGAGGCGCTGCTCCGCCATCTCGACTCGGACTATACCGAGCCGGTTCGGGACCCGGTATGGAAACACATCTACCTCCATCCGGCACTCGCCGCTCTCGTGGAGAGCGGGCCCTTACTCAAACTCGCCGGAATCAGGCAGCTCGGCCCGGCCTACCTCCTCTACCCCGGGGCGACCCATACCCGGTACGGCCATTCACTCGGGGTTTTCCAGCTCGCCAGGCGCATGGCGGGGGCCCTGCTGAAGGCTCCCGAGGGCGGGGAGGAGCTTTCCTCCATGGTAAGCGTCGAGGGGCTCAAGTCCTTCCTCGCCGCCGCCCTGCTCCACGACCTCGGGCACTTCCCCTTCGCCCATTCGCTCAAGGAGCTCCCGCTCAAGGCCCACGAGGCCCTGACGGCCGAGCTCATCCAGACCCAGCCCGTGAGGACGGCCCTCGGCGAATACGGCGCCGACCCCTACATGACGGCCGCCATCGTGGACGAGGACCTTCCCTCCCGGAACGACGGCCAGATCGCCTTCTTCCGCCGGGTGCTCTCCGGCGTCCTCGACCCGGACAAGCTCGACTACCTCAACCGGGACGCCTACTTCTGCGGCATACCCTACGGCGTCCAGGACATCGACTTCGTGATTTCGAGGATCCGGCCGGTCCTGGGGAAGAGCGACGGGGACGGCGGGCGGACCTGGGGCGTCGCGATCGACTCGAAGGGCATTCCCGCGGTCGAAAACGTCCTCTTCTCGAAGTACCTGATGTACCGGGCGGTCTACTGGCACCGGACGGTCCGCGCCGCGACGAGCATGATCAAGAAGGCCGTCGTGGGAGCCCTCGCCGAGGGTGTCGTCAGGCCCGAGGACCTCTACGGGAAGGATGACGACGGCTTCGTGCGCCTCGCCGCCGCCTCGAGCTACGGGCCCTTCGGCCTCGTCGCCCGGGTCATGGAGAGGCGGCTCTTCGCCCCCATCCTCGAGGTGGCCTTCGATCCGGCCGACCCCGTCCATACCTCCCTCGTCTCGATCGGATCGAGGTCGGCGGCCGAGGTGAGCGCGGCGAGGCGGCTCTCCCAAGCGGCCGGGACCCGGCTTTCGCCCGAGGAGGTGATCGTCGACATTCCCGAGCCGGTTTCCTTCGAAAGCGACATGTTCGTCAGCGACGAAGGCCGGCCGTTCAACGAGAGCTCGACGGTCTTCAAGCGCCCCGTGATCGACGGATTCACCGGCTCGCTCCGCACGATCAGGGTTTTCACGGCCCGGCCCCTCGACCGCGCTTCCGTCCCCCCCCTGGCGGAGCTGGTTTGAACTTACTCTCGCGGTAGGGTATAATGACTGGACCGGTTCTGCCGAACCGGGATCGACGTTCAGCTGAGGAAGGGTAACCGTTCGATGAGTAAATCGAAATTGATGAGCGAGAGAATCCGCCGCGCCAAGGTCATTTTCAGGGAGCTCGGGCATGAGGTGGAAACCGTCGAGTACGACGGCGACGTCTATACCGGGGATTTTCGCGGCAAGGACGGCTTCTCGGGATCCTTTTTCATAGAGCGGGAATGCAGGTTCCTCGAGGTATCCTACACCTTCGAGTTTTCCCAGACCCTGGCGGAATTCCTGCGCTCGAAGATCGAGTCCGTGATCGAATCCTGCTACGACTACGGCTGCTACACCGCCTTCGAGCCCTACGAGGAGGGAATCGCCCTTTCAGTCTGCTCCAAGCTCTACTTCACGGGCCTGAGCTACCAATCGATGAGGGATACCCTCGAAGATTTTCAGGATTGCGTTGAAACATTGCAGATAATGCTCAATATTAACAAAGAGGAAGCGGAGGATGCTACCGAAAAGGAGTGAGGATGGAGATACATAACGCCGCCGAGGACATCGTACTCGCCAAGGTCCACGAGATTTTCGACGAGGAAGAACGGGTGAAAAGCGTAGGCTACTGCACCTGCGGCCAGTGCCGCCTCGACGTCGCCTGTTACGTCCTGAACCGCATCAGCCCGGAGTACGTCATCTCCGGCCGCGGCCTCGCCCATGCCGAGATCGGCAGGGCAGCCACCTTCCAGCGCGAGGTGGATCTCGTCAGGCTCGTGCACGAGGGGATAACCCAGGTATCCAAGACGAAGCGTCCCCATTTTCCCCACACCGGAGGCCGCGTGGAGAAGGTCCAGTTCGATGGCCCCGCCTACAACTTTCCCACCGTCATCGGGCGGATCTTCAACGGCAAGAATTTCGAGCCGATGAGCGGCATCGCCCTCACCCTCTTCAGGGGCGGGTCCATGGTCGCCATGGTGGACGCGAACTGGCAGAATCCCTGCACCCTCGTCGCCGCCACCGCGGGAACCTTCATCTTCTGGCCGGCCCCCGAAAAGGCCGAATCCCTCTCGGGAACGAAAACCGTCGATTTCGAGCTGGTGTCCACACCCGAGAACTACGAGGAATTCCGGTATTTCTTCACCGTCGCCCTCAGCGCCGAGACCGAGGCATCGTCCGTGTTCTCGATGCAGCGCACCTTCAAGCTGCCCGACCTCTTCATCTTTCCCAAGGAGTAGGTCGGCGGTCCATGAACGTCATCCTCTTCGAGCCCGACGAGATCGGGAAACCGCTTTCGCGCTTCGACCCCCGCGGCGAGCACGTCCTGAAAGTCCTCAAGAAAAAGCCGGGCGAGCGCTTCGAGGCCGGCATCGTGGACGGCGCCCTCGGCGAGGCCGTTCTCGACGAGATCGGCGAGAGGCAGCTCCGGTTCAGCTTCAATCCGATCGGGGAACCGCTCCCCCTCTACCCCGTCCGCATCGTCATCGGCTTTCCCCGGCCCATCGTGCTCCGGCGCCTCCTCAAGGACCTCTCGACCCTCGGCGTCGAGTCGATCAGCCTCGCCGCAGGGGACACCGGGGAAAAGTCCTATCTCGACTCCAATTTCCTCAAGGGAAGATCCTCGAGGGACGCCCTTATTGACGGGGCGATGCAGGGTTTCACCACGAGGCTCCCCTCCCTCTCCGTCTACCCGAGCCTCGACCGCTACCTCGCGTCCCTCGCTTCTCCGGATGAAAGCCCGGGAAGCCGGGTCTGCCTCGACAACCGGAATCCGGAAACCCGGTTCTCCCGGCTCGAAGGCGCCACGGGCCCGATGACCGTCGCCGTGGGCTCGGAGCGGGGATGGTCCGACCGGGAGCGAGAACTTTTCGCCAGGGCGGGTTTTCACAGCGCCGGCCTCGGCGACCGGGTGCTGAGAACCGAGACGGCCTGCACCGTCGCCGTCATCCTCGCCCTTGAGAAGCTCGGGATTATCTGATACAACCCTTCCATGGATCAGGCAACGGTCAAAAAACTTCTCCTCGATACCGAGGAATGCGACGTCGAATTCGAGCTGATTTTCTCGGGCAAGGAAAGCAAGAAGGTGAACGGGCTCTACAAGCCCGTCGCCCGCGAGATCATCATCCACAACCGGAACTTCAAGAGCGACAACCAGCTGATCTACACCGCACTCCACGAGTACGCCCACCACCTGCGCTGCTCGGCCATGGGCGGCCTCTCCTCTCCGCGATCCCACACGGCCGAGTTCTGGGCGACCTTCCATCGCCTCCTCGAAAAGGCCGAGGAAAAGGGCATCTACGAAAACTCCTTCAAGTCCCTCCCGGAATTCGACGCCCTGACCGACCGGATCAAGAAAAGCTACCTCTACGAAAACGGCCGCATTATGAAGGAATTCGGGAAGCTCCTGTTCGAGGCCCAGGAGCTCTGCAAGAAGCACGACGTCCGCTTCGAGGACTACGTCGACCGCATCCTGTGCCTCGACCGCACGACGGCGAAGACGGTGATGAAGATCTACGGCTACAACGTCAACCCGTCGATGGGCTACGACAACATGAAGGTCGTCGCGAGCCTGGCGAACGACGATACGAGGGAGATGGTCGAGGCCGACTTTCTCCAGGGCAAGAGCCCCGATACCGTCAAGGCTGCCATCAAGGCGGTCAAGAAGGACCAGGACGACAACCCCGCCGACCGGCTCAAAAAGGAAAAGAAACGGCTCGAGAAGACCATAGCCCAGCTCGAGGCGAGGCTCAAACAGGTCGACGAAAAGCTCGTCGACCTCGCGGAGTCAGGCGACTAGGGGTCGGCCGGTGGAATACCTCGCGATCAGCCTCGCCGTCGTCGCCCTGTTCCTCGTCATCTACCTCCGCGTGGGCCGCTACGTACTCAGGACCCAGGTTACCCTGCCGCCGAACAACCCCCGTCGCTTCGCCTCGGTCATCCTTCCATCCTTGCCCGCCCCGAGGGGGAAAATCGTCGTGTGCGCGGGGGATTCGATCACCCACGGGCGGGTGAGCGCGAACTATGTCGACCTCCTCGCGGCCCGTTACCCCGAGCCGGCCTGGACCTTCGTGAACGCCGGGGTCAACAACGAGCTCGCCTGGAATCTCGGCCTCAGGATCGACGGGATCGCGGCCTGCGAGCCGGATTACGTGACCGTCCTCATCGGCACGAACGACGTGAACGCGAGCTTCGGCGTCCAGAACCTCCTCGAATACTTCGCCGACCAATCCCTTCCCGAACGCCCCACGCCGGAGTTCTTCTCGGAGAACCTGACCCTGATCGCGAGGAGGCTGAAAAAAAAGACGCGCGCAAAGGTCGCCCTCCTCTCTCTCCCCACCTACGGGGAAGACCTCGACTGCTACCGGGCGGTCCGCGTTTCCGACTACTCGAAGATCGTGAAATCCGTCGCGGAGGCCGAGGGCTGCGACTACCTTCCGCTCAACGAGAAGATGACGGCCTTTCTCGCCTCCTCCCCCCGGCCGGCCCGTCCCCAGCCAGACGAGCGTGACGCCGCCAAGGTCGCGGCGAAGGCCTCCATGGAAAAACTCTTCCGGAACGGGAGTTTCGCCGAGATTTCCGAGAGGAACGGCTTCCTCCTTCATGTCGATTTTCTCCATTTGAACGAAACAGGCTCGGCAATGGTCGCCGATCTCGTCGCGAAATTCCTCGATTCTCCGAATATCTGAACAATATTTTATTTTTCCCCGGCGATCCACTAAGCTTATCGATATCGCTGATTCTCGCGGGCCAACCGAACGAGGCCGAGGGGATCTGGATACCGATTAAGAAAGCAAAACAAAGGGGACGGCCATGAAACTTAAAATCCGCGGTCAACTTCTGGTCATCGGGGCAATCATCGTCATTCTTCCGCTTTTCGTCGTCGGGATATCGACGGTCGTACAGACGATGAACGGCATCACGGCCCTCGCAAGCGAGCAGCTCACGACCATGACGGTCAGCATGGTCGATTACGCCGAAAGCCGGCTCCAGAGCGACAAGAGGACGAGCCTCGCCATCGCGAACGAGTCCGACGTCGTGGCCGCGGTCGACGCCGCAAACCGAAACATCCCCGCCGCGAAGGCCCTGCTCCAGAGCCTGGACTCGAGGCTTGTCGCCCTCAACGACAACAAACTCTACGCCGATTCCTACTCGGGCATAATTATCATGAGCCAGGAAGGCAAGGTTGTCGCCTCCTCGAAACCATCCTTTATCGGCGTCGACATCTCCGACCGCGAGTATTTCAAGAAATCCATCGCCGGGGAGGTCTTCGTCAGCCAGCTCATCATCAACAAGGTCTCCGGGGAGATGACCGTCTCGATCTCGTCCCCGGTCACCGACAGATCGGGCAAGACGGTCGGGGTATGCGCCGTATTCATGAAGACCGACTTGATCACCAACGAGATGGCCAAATTCGCCCTTGGCAAGACCGGCTATTTCTATATCGTCGACAGGACGGGTCTCGCCGTGATGCATCCGAACAAGGACTACGTCCTGAAGATGAACCTGACGAAGATAGCGGGCATGGAAACGGTCGCCAAACGCTCTCTCGCCGGCGAAACGGGATACCAGGCCTACAGCTTCCAGGGCTCGCGCAAGATCGGGAGCTTCTCGACGGTTCCCGCCAACGGCTGGGTCATCATCGGCCAGATCCCGGAGAGCGAGCTCCTGAGCACGGCCTTCGCCATCCGCAATTCCGTCATGCTCATCGGCCTGGTCTGCTTCCTCGCCGCCATGGCCATCATGTTTTTCCTGTCGCGCACGATCAGCGTGCCGATTGGCAAGGCCGTCATCGTGGCCTCCGCCATCGCGAAGGGAAACCTCGACCAGATCGTACACGACAACTTCCTCTCTCGTGGCGACGAGATCGGCGAGCTCGCCATAGCCTTCCGCGACATGCTCGACAAGCTCAATGAGATTATCGAGGGGATCCAGTCGGCCGCAAACTCGGTCGCGAGCGGCAGCGAGCAGATCTCGTCGGCGGCCCAACAGACCTCCCAGGGCTCGACCGAGCAGGCCTCGTCGGCGGAGGAGGTCTCGGCCGCCGTCGAGGAGATGAACGCGACGATACGCCAGAACGCCGATAATTCCATGACGACCGAAAAGATCGCCGCCCAGGCGGCTAGGGACTCGGATGCGGGAGGAAAGGCCGTCAGCCACACCGTCGAGGCGATGAAGAACATCGCGGCCAAGACGGGAATCATCGAGGAGATCGCGAGGCAGACGAACCTCCTCGCTCTCAACGCCGCGATCGAGGCGGCCCGCGCCGGGGAAGCCGGACGGGGATTCGCCGTCGTCGCGAGCGAGGTGAGAAAACTCGCCGAAAGGAGCCAGGTGGCCGCCTCCGAGATCGGGGAACTGTCGGGGCAAAGCGTGGCGATCGCCGAGATGGCTGGCGTGCTGCTCCAGAAGATCGTGCCGGACATCACGAAAACGGCGGAACTCGTCCAGGAGATCACGGCTTCGAGCCGGGAACAGAACACGGGGACCGAACAGATCGCGAAGGCCGTCGGGCAGCTCGACACGGTCATCCAGCAGAACGCCTCGGCCGCGGAGGAAATGGCCTCGATGGCCGAGGAGCTCGCGAGCCAGGCGACGAGCCTCACCGAAACGGTCTCCTTTTTCACGACGAGGGGAGGGAGGAAGCCTCAGGCGGTGAAGACCCAGTCCCGGGTCGCGGGGAGCCATGTACCGGATCCCGCCTCGGGCGGGAATGGGGAACGGCGCAGACCGGCCGACGACGGGACGAGTGAAGGCACCCGCCGGGAAGCCCTTCCCCGTCCGCCCGCCTCGAGGGGGATAGCCCTTCATGGAAAGCCTGAAAACGCCAAGGACGACGAGGACTTCACCGAGTTCTAGGGTGTCCCCGGCATTCAGGCCCGAGTGCCGGCGCTCGCGGGCGAGGGACCAGCCTTGTCCACCGTCGTATCCGTCCCGTGTCCACGCGCGAGGGGCCTGTTTCCCAAGGCGGATAGGTTCGGCTTTCGCTTGTGGATAGGCCGCGTAATCGCAAGCGAATACGCACGCGTTTTCGCTTGCGAATACGCAAGGATACGGCTACAATCCTTCCATGACGACGACGCGACTGGAAAAGCTGTACGCGAGCGCGATCGAAGCCGGGGAGAACCGCAACTATCCCCGGGCGATCGAGCTTTTCATGGACCTTCTTTCCAGGACCGACGAGTACCCCGACGCCCTCCTCTACCTGGGCAGGTCCTTCCACGCCATCGGCGAGTTCGACCGGGCCGTGTCGGTTTTCAGGCTCTATCTCGCCACCGCCGCCGACTCGAGCCTGGCGAATTTTTTCATCGGCCGAAGCTACCTCGCCCTCGGGCTTCCCGATCGGGCGGCCCGCCACCTCTCCCGATCTGTCGAACTCGATGCCGACTTCGCGCCGGCCCTGAGTCTTCTGGGCCTGGCCTACCTCAAGCTCAAGCGTCCCGATCATGCGGTGAGCGTTCTCGAACGCGCGGTCACCCTCGATCCGAACAACGCGCGTGCCGCCCGGGGCTACCAGAACGCCCTCTTCGTCCAGGCCGTCAGACTCCTCGGCCGGGGCGACTTCGACATGGCGCGCCAGATCCTGGAGTTCGTCATCAGGAACGGGCTGCCGGGAATCCACCCGAGGCTCTACCTCGCGAGCGCCTACCGTGGCGCGGGCATGCTCGAGGCGGCCCTGGCCGAGTATACCGCGCTGTCGGCCGCAGCTCCGAACGACCAGTTCCTCAGGTGGTACCGGGTCTCCACCCTCATCGAGATGGGAAACCATGTCGAGGCCTCGAAGGAAATCGAGGCCATCCGCGCGAAATCCCCGGACCTTCCCGCCATTCCCATGGATTCCGCGTCGATCAACCGCTACCTCGCATGGGCATTTTTCCAGCAGAAAAGCTACCGGAAGGTCATCGACCTCTGCCGCGAATGCCTGAAGGCGGGCGAAGCCGACGTCCACATCCACGTCCTCATGGCCGAGAGCCTCAAGCTTTCGGGCTCGCTCGAGAAGGCCAGGGCACACTACGAGAGGGCCATCGCCCTGGACCGGGACAAGCCTGACATCCGCTACGGCTACCTCATGACCCTTTGGGAGCTCGCCGACTATTCCGCCATGCTCCGCGAGCTCGAGGCGCTCAAGCGGCATTCGGGAGATCCCGGCCTCATCTCCATGTACACGACCCTGTGCATGTCCAAATTGGGCTATCCCCCGGAGGAGATCATCCCCCAGGTCCAGGAGGCGATCAGGAAATACGGACCGAACCCCGAACTCATGTTCGCCCTCGCCGACGCCTACCGCCTGGGAGGAATCCCCGAGCTCTCGCTCGACTGGTACCGGAAGGTACTCACGTTGACGCCGGATCACGAGCCCTCCCTTTCCGGCCTCGTCGAGGCCCATAGGGCCCTCGAGGACACGGAAGGCCTCGTTTCGGCCTATTCGGGATACCTCGAACGGTTTCCGGACCGTCCCGCCATCAGGCGCGACTTCATCGCCCTCCTTTTCCATGAGGAAAGGTACGACGAGGCGGCCGACCAGATCGACAGGAACGCCCCCTATGGCAAGCCCTCGCCTCGCACCGAGCACATGCTCGGCATCTGCTACCGAAAGACGGGACGCTACAGGGAGGCCGCCGTCCTCTACAAGGAAATACTGAGACGGGACCCCAAGGACACGGTGATCCTCCGCTACCTCGCCCTCTGCCTCGACAAGCTCGGCAACCGGAAATTCGCCATCCTCCTTCTCCAGAAGGCGATCGCCGCCATCGGGAACGATCCCGAGCTTTCACTCATCCTGGGCACCCTCCTGTTCCGCGAGGGAAGCACGGAAAAATCCCTCGACTGCTTCCGCACGGTCTGCGAACTCGCCCCGAAGGATTGGCGAGGCCCCTACAACATCGCGATGGTGTACAGGAAGGGGGGGATCGAGCAGCTTGCCGCCCAATTCCTTGAAACTGCGGAAAAACTGCGCGGAACGCCCATAAAGCGCTGAGGACTTTTAAAAAACTACCATAGCATTGCGCAGATTGTTGATATTATTCGTTAAATTGTTATACTGAGAGGAGGAGGAAGCCATGGCGAGCAAAGCAATAGATCTATTTGAGGCTTACGAACAGGACAAGTTGCCGCGGGACGAGGCGTATATCGTATCGTCCTTCTTCAGCTCCAACACAACGTACTCCAAGTACGAGATCGTTTCCTACAGCGCGGTCAAGGCTATTTTTCGAACCGATGAGGGATTGACCTTCCAGTCGAACGGGAAAAAAATCTACGTTCTCATCGAGCCCGCAGGCTATCCGAATAAATCCGTCGAGCCCTATATCCGGACCTCTTCCGATCAGGTACCGCTCCGGTTCAGCGAGATGACCATCCTCACGGCGAAGAACCAGAGCAGGGTCATGGTCAGCAAGAACGCGGTGCAATCCTACTCATCCTTCACCGTCATGAGGCCGAGCGGCATCAATTTCGCCCTCCTTTTCTACAAACTCCCCGACGTTTTCGATACCATGCAGATCTTCTTCGAGAAGACCTTCAACAAGGAAGCGGCCGTTCCGCAGCACGACGCGCAGAAGGTCGCGAAGACCGTCATCGACGAGGTGAGGACGGAGATGGTCTGGTAGGCGTCCTCGGCTCTCACGAGCCTCAGCCGCCGGGTCCCAGCCCTCGCGTCGCCAATGAAAAAGCCGTCCTTCCGGACGGCTTTTCTTTTTATGTACTCATTGCAATCATTCGGTCTTCGCGGCGTCCTTCTCGATCTCTATCTGGGCGATCGCGAGAAGTGCGATGGGAACCGAATAGGGGGAGCAGGAGACGTAGTCGAGCCCCGCATCCATACAGAACCTGATGTTTTCCGGAATGGCGCCATGCTCCCCGCACAGACCCTTCACGAGGGTCGGACGGGTCGTCACGCCCCGCTGGACCGCCATGCTCACCAGTTCCTTGACATAGGGGTTGAGGTGGGAGAAGGGGTTGTTTTCCAGCAGGTCGTACTTGGTGTAGTCCGGCATGAAGGCATTGAAATCGTCGCGGGAAAGCCCGGTCGTCGTCTGCGTGAGGTCGTTCGTCCCGAAGGAGAAGAACTCCGCGTACTTGGCGATCTCTCCGGCGGCGAGAGCCGCTATCGGCAACTCGATCATCGTCCCGACCTTGAACGGCACCTTTTTCGCTTTTTTCTTCAGGCGAAATTCCTCGGCGACGTCGATCAAGCCCTTGTAGGTCGCGCCCTCGATCTTCTTGCCGTAGACGATCTGCTTCAGCTCGGCGGCGCTCATGACGATCGGTATCATGATCTCGGGCCTGACATCGATCTTCTCATCCTGGAGACGGAACACGGCGTCGAAAATCGCCTTGACCTGCATCTCGTAGATCTCGGGGTAGCTGATGGCGATACGGCAACCCCGATGTCCAAGCATGGGATTGAATTCAGACATGGCGTCGCATTTCGCGGCCACATCGGCCTTGGAAACCTTCTTCTTCCTCACCGTCTCGAGGTAATCGAGAAATGATTTCATCTCGGCGTCGTTGTGCGGAAGGAATTCGTGGAGCGGGGCGTCGAGGAGTCGGATGCATACTTCCTTCCCCTGCATGACTTTCAGGAGACCGTAGAAATCCTCGGTCTGCATCGGGCTCAGCCGTTCGCAGGCGGCCACGCGTTCCTCTCTCGTATCGGCGAGGATCATTTCCCTGAACACGCTGATCCGCTTCGCGTTGAAGAACATGTGCTCGGTTCTGACGAGGCCGATTCCGTCGGCTCCGAAGGAGAGGGCCCGTGCCGCGTCGCGAGGCTGGTCGGCGTTCGTCCTGACATGGAAATGCTTGATGAATTTCTTGGTGATGTCGATGAACTCGAAAAGCCCCGATTCCTTGGGATCGGGTTCGATGAGCGCGGCCTTGCCCGCGTAGATCCAGGGCTCGCCGTAGTAGGGCACGTTGAGGGTGACGTAGTCCCCCTCCTGGAAGGTGAGGTCGCCGATCGTCGCCTTCTTCCCACGGATCTTCATCTCGGGTTTCACGAGAGAGACCTTGCCGTACTGGCGGGCGACGACGCTCGCGTGGGCCGAATACCCGCCCTCGCAGGAAAGCACTCCGGTCGCGACCTCGATGGCCTTGACGTCCTCGGC
>DBTK01000054.1:4913-8372 GCA_002307015.1 Spirochaetaceae bacterium UBA1318 | reverse complement strand
ACGACCGAGGCGTGGGCGGAGTAGCCGCCCTCGGCGGTGAGGACGGCGGTCGAGTTCTCGATCGCCTTGACGTCCTCGGCGAAGGTCGAGGGCATGACGAGCATGAACCGCTTGTCCTCGCCCTTCTGCTGGGCCTGCTTGTAGGCGTCGAGGAGGGTTTCGGTCGTGAAATAGGCGCGGCCGATGGCTGCGCCAGGCGCTCCGGCTATGCCGCCCGACTTGCCCGGAAGCTTCTTGACGCTCGTCGCGTCGATGACCGGATGAAGTATCTCGTTCAACTGGCCCGGCTTGATGGAATTGACGACGAACTTGTCGTCGACGATCTTCCGCTTGTTGAGGTCGAGGTAGAGCCTGATGTCCGACTGGGTCGACTTCATTTCGACGGGACGCTGTTCGATCAGCCAGAGTTTCTTGTTCTCGATGGTGAAGCGGATCATCCGGATCTCTTTCTGGTAATCCTCGAGCTTCCCGGCGATCTTCTCCATCTCCTTGAGGTAGGTCGGTCCGATCTTGCTGATTTCCTTTCCGCTCGCACCGATCTCGTCGAATTTCTCCTGGAAGAACTCGCCCTGGAGGTTCTTCTCGCCGGTCACGATGTTCCTGGTAAAGAAATTGCCGCTCGAGGAGTCCTTGCCGTAGTTTCCGTATACCATCGGCTGGACGAGCAGGGCGGTATCGACCTCCTCGTCTTCCTTCGACAGCATGTAGGAAAGCCTCGCGAGGCTGACCTCAAGCTGGGTGTAGGCTGAATCGAAAAAGCCCTTCGGCAGGAACGCGGCATATTCGTCCATGAGATCCGAGGCCGATCGCTTGAGCTTCGCCTGATTCATCTCGACGCCGAGCTCGGCGAGCTTTTCCTGGAGGGCCTTGATGTCGGCCTTCCTCTCCTCGACCTCGGCTATCCGCAATTCGATGCGGAGCATCCCCCGAATCAGGAACATGAGCTCGTGGGTGGCGAAATGCTCTCCGACGAATTCCTTGAAACCCTCGATCGTATTCCTGGTGAGTCCGAAGTTATGCAGGGTCGGATAGGTCGTGATGAGGAGGTTCGGGGAGATGACGATCTTTACCAGGAGCGGATTCTTCGGATCGTCGAAAGTCTTCCCGACCACCTTCTCGACCTTGAAGAGATGGGGTCCCACCTCTTTCTTGAGGTTCAGCGCCGGAATCTGGGGGACGATCTCGGTGTCGAAAATGAAACCGGGGAGAATCGGCAGTGAAAGCTCGGCAAGCTGATTGGCCTGACGACCGCGAAATCCCAGTTTCTGGGGATCGGTGTCCTTCTTTATAAAATCATCTTGACTGAAAAAGTGGATATTCTTGTTCATCAGTCCGTCCTTTTAATTGCACTGGATGATCAGAAAAGGTTGAGCACGCTCGAAGGCGCCCCGACCAGGAATGCTTCAAATGCCGAGCTGGCTCCCTGACGGAGGTATTTCTGGAGCTTGGCAACGTCCTTGATATCCACTCCCGCGACGACGAACTGAATGGAAGTGCCTCTTTTAACTTTACCCCACTTGAACAGCGAGTTGATGTTGGTTATCCGTTCGTTATCGTAATAGATCATGACGGTCAGCCCCTTGTGCTGGGCTTCGAAGCTCGCGACGATGCGTTTCCACGCCTCGACGTTCCCGTTATGGAAGAGCTCGTTGGTTACCGGCACCGAGTACATCGGGGTCATGCGGCTGCCCGCCACGAGGGCGACCGGCGCCGCCGGAGCGGCGACGGGGGCTGCGGCCTCCTGGACTTCGACGGCGGCTTCCACCGGCTCCTCGCCCTTCTTTGCCGCGGCCTTTCCGGGTCTTCCCGCCTTTTTCGCCGCGGGAGCCTTCCGTGCGGGTTTCACCACCGCTTCCTTGACCGGCTTCGCCTTGCGATAGGCGCAATCGCCCTTGAGCAGGTCGGCCGGGATCTTTCCCGTCTGGCCCTCAAGCAGCGAAAAGAGGCGATCGAGGGCTTTCTTGCACACCGCCGGATCGGCCTTTTTCGTGAATGAGCCCGCGTAGGCGGTTACGAGCTCGTTTTTCCTGAGCTGGCCGACGAGCTTCCAGTGGTCGCTGTTCTTCGGGTTGACGATGATCGGTCCGAGATCCGGATGGAAATAGATGAGAACCAGATCGACCGCGTTCCAGCCGATGACCTCGTCGGCGATCTTCTCGAGGTCTTCCCCGATCGGCGCATCGAGATTCTTGGCGGCGAAGGAATAGCCGAATTTGTCCTTGAGCACCATGGCCGAAACGACCGGCAGCTGGACGCTCGAGACGGCCCCCGAATCGACGGCCTCGTTCAATGCGTCCGCGAGATTTCGCTTGTCGGAAAAGTCCTGGATAAAGGAAAGGGTGCTCTTGACATGGCGGACCGAGGTGTTGAACCCCGTCCGGGTGGAAAAATTTTCATAACTGAATTTCGAATCATTCATAAGGACCCCTTACGTAAAAAACGCCCCCAATCGCTTGGGGGCATCTTTGATTTACACCTCGGTCAATCCGTCTTCGTCAGATTTTCGCGGCCGTCCCCTGCTCTTCTTGGCGGGCGAATCGACCACTCCCCTGCTTCGTGCGGGTGCGCCGCGCTTGGCCGGAGCCTTTACCGATACGGCGGGCGCCGTCTCGGCGATGACCGATTCGAGGGCCGGAGAGGCGCTCTCGTCCGCGTTCAGCATGGAAAGGTAATCCTTCGCGGGACCCGTCTCTTCCTCGGCGGTCTCGTTGGTGAAGGACTGCGCGATGTCCTGGCGTACGGTCGATCGGCGGCGGCTGAAGGAGGCGAAGGCCGCATCCTGGAAGCCCTTCGATACGCCGTGCAGGAACTCGTTCAAAACGTTGGCCATGCCGTCGAGGGTCGCTTTCTTCCTCTTGATGGAGGTGATATCGACGTCGAGGAGAAGGCCGGGCTGGATATGATAGGGATTGAGCATGTAGTCGAACCGGTTGAATTCCTTTTCGAGGAAGGCAAGCCGCTCTTCCATGACCCTGCGCTGGATCGGGTACTGGTAGCCATACATGCCCTTCATCTTGTCCTTCATCTGGATAAGACGATTCTTGATCCTGTCCTTGTCGTAGAGATAGGTCCGGTTCATGGTCTCGACCTCGGTCTCGGCGGCGCGGACGAAGGAAAGCTCGTCCCACTCCTTCGCGAGGTTTTCGTACACGGGATCGCCGGATTTTTCCTTGATGTTCCGTTTGATCTTGCGGCGATAGATCTTGGCGAGGTCGTTGAAATCGGAGATCCGTTTCAGGAACTTCGCGTCCTCGTAGATCATCGTCAGGGTATCGGAGAGATGGGAGACCTCGATCTCGAACGAGCGGATCTGGACGTCGTAGGCCTTGCGCTCCTCGAGGAGCTGGGCGTTGTCGAAATATTTGAGCCTGATCTGGTAGCGTTCGTCGGGGAGGTGGGCGTCGTCGGTATCCTCGTACTCGCGGATGATCAGTTCGCGGGCGTTCTTGAGGTTCTCGA
>DBTK01000054.1:0-4644 GCA_002307015.1 Spirochaetaceae bacterium UBA1318 | reverse complement strand
TCGATGTACTGGTAGCCCATCTTCGAGGTATCCAGGATCGAGGTGATCGAGTTGATCGCGGTATTGTAGCCGCGGTTCCTGATGTTCTCGATATCGATGATCTTCTTGAGGTTTTCACGGATATTCAGCTGATCGAAGGTCGCCGGATCGATTTCCGCGCGGAGGTTGGAGATGCGCTCCATCAGGTCCTTGGCGATGTAGTTGTAGCGTTTCGACTTCGCTCCGTCGACATCGTCGTCGGTAAAACGGGCGACGGCGTTCATCTTGGAGAAGATGATCTCGCTGTCGGAGAACTCTTCCTTGCCCTCGTCGATCCGAACCTCTTTCAGGGACTCGATTTCCTTGTCGATCGTATCGATGATGTGCTTGGAAATCAGGTCCTTGATCAGATACTCGACGGTGACCTGATAATGGAAAATGGGGCTGATGAGCTCGGAATCGAGGATGTTGACCGAAAGCTTGACGTTGCACACCGATTTCGGCTTGTAGATGTTGTCCTTGAATGCGCACTTGACGATGGAATAGGCGTTCTCACCGCGGATGAAGGCGCCGACATCGGTCTTCTGCCGGAGGAGGGAGTTGGTCACGTTCTCCAGGTCGTTGATGCCGCGCTGGATATGGCCCTGCAAGTGTCCGTACATGTTGATGATCGATTTCTCGATTTCACCGGTATTGAACTTGTCAGCGCCGCCAACCTGATCGAGAAGTTCGGAAATTTCCTTCGGCGTGTAGCGCGCGAGGGATTTCATTTCCTCCTTGTCGATGAAGTTACGAACCTTCTTCACCATTTCATCCTCAGTCGTCACCATGTAACGATTGAACATGTTCTGGTAGTTCTGGTTCATGTAGTTGTAGAGCTTCTCTTTAAGACCGCCCATGACATCCATGCGTTCGAGGACTTCCTTGGGCAATTTGGAACTAAGGTGATGAAGTACTTTATTTGTTTCTTCTTCAAGAAGTTGATTGACTTCTTTCTGTTGGTCACGATATTCCTGGGCAAGTGAGTTCCGCGATCCGACCGCGGAGGGCTTCTCCGGGTGAAACACGTTAGGGCTTTTCGGCAGATCTATGCTTCCCATTTACAAACTCCTTCAAGGTATTTACTGTAGGTACTCTTTACATTATCAATATGCGTCGAAAAATGTAAAGTCAAAAAAAAAAAAAATTCATTCGCAATTCCTTACGACTATAGTACACTATAGTGGACAGGAAATCCTTGTACAGGGAAAAAATGAACGGGATAATTCGGACATTTCTCGGCCTTTCCATACTCCTTTCCACCCTTTATCCGGCGATCGCGGACACCCGAAGCGAGCCGATCGACGTCTATGTCCTGGTCGATGTCTCGCTCTCGATGAAGGACAAAATCGAAACGGTGACTTCCTACATTAATGCGAATCTGGTCGATGCCGTTCTGATTCCGGGGGATTCCTTCACGGTCGTCACCTTTTACGGAAAGGCACGGAAGGCGTTCGAGCGGGAAATCAGGACGAACGCCGATATTAGGGCGGCTCATGCCTTCCTCGCCGGCCTCAGAGCAGACGGCCAGTACACCGATATCGGCAACGCCCTCGACGTCCTTCAGGCGACGATCACCGCGAAAAGGGACTCGGGCCACAAGAAATACATACAGATGTTCACCGACGGGATCCAGGAGGCCCCTCCCCGTTCCCGATATCCGATCACGGGAGATGTCCTCAGGCATCCGTTCATGCAGTACGAAAAGACGATCGACCACGGGACATGGAAGGAGATCACGATCGGCTTCGGCGTCGCGGAAAAGGCCGACGCGGCGGCGGACGCCCTGATGGCGACCGTCCAGGAGCCGCCCACGCGAAACCGGCAGAACGCAGCCTCCGGCGACGGAGGAAATGCCGAGGGGAAAAAACCGTCTTCCCTTTTCCGGAACATGATCGACTGGCTGCCCTGGACGGCGCTCGCAGCGATCCTCGTCATCGTCGGGTCCCTGACGGCCGTGATCCTGATCTCCGCCAAGCGGAAGCGGGACGCGGCAAGGGAAGAGCCGCGATGACCCGATCGAGCTCTCCCTTGACCGGAGGCCGGAAGGAGATTTCATGCGGCTTACGCTAGCTCAGACCGCCGATGTCCTTCGCGAGCACGAAAAATTCATTCTCACCTCCCACGAAGCGAGCGATCCGGACGGGATCGGCGCCGAGCTCGCCCTCGCAAAAACCCTCACGGCCATGGGCAAACGGGTCAGGATCATCAACTCGGATCCCCTGTCTCTCCGGTTCGCCTTCATGGACCCCGAGAAGATAGTCGGCTCGCTTTCGGCCCCCTTCGACCTCGAGTCCATGCTCGCCGATTCCGTGCTGATAATTCTCGATACCAACGATATTTACAATACAGGGAAATTTCGCGATTTTCTCATCGCCCATCCGAATTATCCCATTATCATTGATCATCACGAGCCCAAAACAGAACCGGAAGGTTCCGCCTTCATCGATACGGACGCCGCAGCGACCTGCCAGATCGTGTTCGGCCTCATCGGCCTCCTCGAAACCCCCATCCCGCTCGGGGTCGCCGAAGCCCTGTACACGGGTATCGTCTATGACACGGGTTTCTTTTCCTATCCCAAGACGACGGCGACCACCTTCGCGGCAGCCCTGGAACTCGCGAGGATTGGCGTCAACCCGAATCGCGTCTTTCACTCCCTGAGTGAAAACGGTTCCCTCGAATCCCTCATGCTGTTCAAGGCCGTGCTGGGCACCCTCGAACTCCACGCGGGCGGAATGATCGCGGTCCAGACCATGACGCGGGAAGCCCTCATCCAGACCGGCGCCCTCTACGAGGATGCCGATGGGATTATCAATACCCCCCTTTCATGCGGGGGCGTCGAGGTTTCCGTCCTCTTCAAGCAAAACAAGGAGGGCCTCCTCCGCTGTTCTCTCCGTTCGAAGGGCGCCGTCAACGTAGCCAGGATCGCGCAGGGCTTCGGAGGCGGGGGGCACAAGACGGCGGCGGGGTTCAAATGCCAGGAACCCCTTGATACGATGAAACTAAAAGTGCTAGAAAAAATCGAGCGTTCCCGCGAATAGAAAGGTCCTTTCCCCATGAAGAAATTGACGGCTTTGGTTTTCATCATCATTCTCGGCGTCTGCGCATGGCTTGTCATCAAGCCGATCGCCTCCCCGAACCGAGCCCGTCCCGTCGGAGCCCTCCAGGTCGCCCCTCCCGGCCAGTCGGCGGACAGCCAGAAGCAGGATGCCGCATCGAACGATGCGGAAAAAAAGGTAGCCCAGGAAAGTCAGACGGCGAAGATTCCGATCGGTCCCGACGAGGTCCTCCTCCAGGTGCAGACCCTCAACCTCGACAACGACGCGGACGACGAACAGATCATCCTCGTCAAAAAGAAGGACGATCCGGAGGAAAAGATCCACATCATCGTCGCGGATTTCGACCCGGCAAGGAACGAGTACTACCGCGCGTGGGAGGATACCACCGAGGCCACCAAGTTCATGACCTTTTCTGTTTTCCTCAAGGACCTGATCGGCGACCACAACCTCAACCTCGTCTGCATGGGGATGAACAACAACAACGAGCAGACCCTGACGGTATTCTGGAAGATCAGGGCGCCGAACAACGGGAAGGGGCTGTATTACGGGACGGTCTGCAGGCTCGCCGCCGACGGGAGCGTCAGGATCGACGAACAGGAAAGGTCGGAAGCCTACCAGCTCGGCCAGATCAACGGGGTGAGTTTTCCGATAACCGCCTTCAGCCGCGACAAGAAATCCCCCAACATGCTGGACCAGATCGAAACCGTCTACGCGTTCAACTACAAATCGGGAAAATACGAAAAAACCCAGGAAATCCCGGTGACCGGTCAGCAGATCGAGTCGGGCAGGCTGAAGGATATCCTGAACGGGGACGAAAAGCGCTTCGAGAGCTACATCAAGGGAATCTGGTACAAGACGACGGTCACCGACACCAAGGACCCATCGGCTCAGCTCATCATGTTCGACAGAGCCCAGAACAACGTCGTTTTCAACGCCGACAACCTGCAGGAGGTCTACACCTGGGAATCGTCGCACAGCACCCAATACGGCATCTACGTCGCGACCGAGAACGAGCTGGTCTCCACCATGAGGCGGTTCGTCGACATCGAGCTCAAGGCCCCCGACACGATCGACATCAAGACCTACGACGACGTGCAGATCAAGGTTGAGGTGAGCGGAAAATGGGACGGTACCTATAAACGCCTCGGTTCACCGGCAACCCCCGGCGCGGCACAGGCGGCTCAACCGGGTCAGAAGCCGGCAGTGAAACAGGACGCCCTCTCGGGCGTTTTTTCGGGGGACGACGATACCGAACTCGAATTTTCGGGACAGAACCGCGTCATTTTCAGGAAAAACAAGAAGACCCAGGAGGGCGGTTACGCCTTCTTTCAGCTGGGACAGCAGTCGATCTTCGAGATCAAGCTCCTGAAGACGACGGACTCTCCCGGAGTGGTTCGCACCTATATCGCGAAACTCGACAAGAGGGACTCGGGTTCGGCAATCAGCCTCATGCTGACCCTGATCCCGGCCAGGATCGGGATGGAAGGGGCCGAACCCCTCCAGGATCGCACCATCACCTACGAACAGAGAACGAAGAAATGAGGTGAGGGGTGAGCGGTGAGCGGTG
>DBTK01000079.1:45008-57359 GCA_002307015.1 Spirochaetaceae bacterium UBA1318 | reverse complement strand
CTCAAGGCCAACTACCCGGCCGAGTTCATGGCGGCCAACCTCACCAACGAGATCGCGAGCCCGGACAAGCTGACCGAGTACATAGACGAGGCCAAGAAGATGGGCCTCGAGATCGACCCGCCGGACATCAACCGCTCCGAGCGCTTTTTCACCGTCTACGAGGGACGCATCGTCTACGGCCTCGTCGGGGTCAAGAACGCCGGGGAAGGGGCGGTCGACGTCATCCTGAAGGAACGGGAGGCCAATGGGACCTTCGCCTCCTTCATGGACATGCTGGACCGGGTCGACCTCAAGGCCGTGAACCGGAAGATGCTCGAGAGCCTCATCCAGGCCGGCTGCTTCGACCGGATGGAGATCAACCGGGCAACCCTCTTCGGCAACCTCGAGAAGGCCCTGGAATACGCCCAGCACAAGAAGGACAACTCGGCCTTCGGCCAGGTCTCCCTCTTCGGCGACTCGCCCCAGGAGGATTTCCCGCCCTTCGTCTTCGAGCAGACGGAGGACTGGCCCCAGCTCGAAAAGCTGAAATCCGAAAAGGAGCTCCTGGGCTTCTACTTCTCCGGCCACCCGATGGACAAGTACCGGAAGCTCTGGGAGAAGTCCTGCGAGCTCGACCTCGCCCACCCCGACCGGTCCTCGCCCGACAAGCCCTACACCCTGATCGGCATGCTGAAGGCCCTGAGGCCCTACAGCACCAAGAACGGGAAGCAGATGGCCTTCGCGCAGATCGCCGATTACAAGGGAAGCATCGATGCGGTATTCTTTCCCGACAGCTGGGAGAAGCTGAGGGACCGGCTTTCCATCGACGACGTCGTCTGCCTCCTGGGCAAGGTGGACCATTCCCGCCAGACCCCGAGCTTCCTCGTCGAAAAGATGCTCGACCCCGACGACGTGAAGGCCAAATCGGTCGACGCCGTCCACGTCCGGTTCAGGGAGACCAGCCTGACCGAGGATACCCTCGCGCCGATCCAGGACGCCGTCTTCGACAATCCCGGGACCTGCGCGATTTTTTTCCATATCAAAGGTACGGGGCCCGAGAAAATCGTCAAGGCCTCTCCGCAGATCTCCGTCGCCTCGACCGACGACGTGCTTACCCGGCTGCGATCCATACCGATCGTGCTGGATGCCTGGAAGGAATAGGAGGACAGCATGGTACTTACCATCATCATGAAGGTACTCGCGGCACTGACGACCATTTACATGATCTTGATTTTCATCCGCGTCATGGTGGGCTGGTTCCAGGGACCGTTCACCGGGGGAACCCTCGACGTCCTCGGAACGCTCACCGATCCCTACCTGAACTACTTCAGCCGCTTCCGCATCTTCAGGACGGAGCGCTTCGACTTCTCGCCCATCGCGGCCCTCGCCATCCTTTCCGTGCTGAACAACATCTTCGTGACGGTCGCCTACTTCGGCAGGATCACCGCGGGGATAGTCCTGGGCATGATCCTCTCCTCGGTTTGGTCGGCCTTCGCCTTCCTTCTCGTCTTCTTCGCCGTCATCGTGCTCGTCCGGTTCATCGTCCTGGTTTCGGCCCACGACTCGATCGCTCCCATCTGGCGGACGATCGACGTCATCGTGAAGCCGGTTCTGTACCGGGTCGACCGGATCTTCTACCGCCAGCGCATCGTGAGCTTCAGGCAGAGCCTGATCACGAGCTTCTGCGTCCTCGTGGCCGTCCGCATCCTCGGCGGCCTCCTCGTCAACTTCGGCGTCCAGCTTCTCGAGCGGCTGCCCTTCTGATCCGCCGATGTTCCTGAAGGATCTCGTCGACCCCGTCGCCCGGCTCAAGGGCGTCGGGCCCCGGGGCGCCGAGGTCCTCGCGGGCCTGGGCATCGTCGACGTGGCCTCCCTCCTCCTGCACTACCCGAGGGAATGGGAAGACCGTTCGGTCATCGTCCCCATCGCGGACTTCGCCAAGGCCCCGAAGGTGAACACCGTCGTCACCGTCCTCGCGAAGGACTGGATTGGCTACGGCAAAAACCGCACCCTCAAGGTGATCGTCACCGACGGCACCGAGACGGCCGCCCTCGTCTGCTTCGGCCGCAACTTCCTCGAGCGCTCCCTCGGGACCGACGAGAAGTTCTTCCTCTCCGGCAGCTTCCAGTACCGGTACGGGGAAATCCAGGCGAGCGCCTTCGACATCGAGCGGGTCGAGGAGGGAGGGGAGCGCTTCTCGGGCATCCTCTCGCTCTATCCCCTCACCGCGGGCCTCCAGCAGGGCCAGCTGAGGCGGATCATGAAGCAGGCGGTGACCCAGTACGGCCGCTTCATCGAGGACGAGCTCCCGCCGGAAACAATCGAGAAATTCCACCTCGCGAGGAAGGCCGAGGCCATCGCCGGGATCCACTTTCCGGCCGACGCCGAGGAGCTCGAAAGGGCGAGGAAAACCCTCATCTTCGAGGAGCTTTACTTCCTCCAGCTCGGCGTCGCGCTCAGGGTGCGTGAGCGGGCGGCGAGCGCCGTCGTCAGGCCAAAGCTGAACGACCGGCTCCTCAGGGAGCTCCTCGCCAGGCTTCCCTTCGAATTGACGGCCGACCAGGTGACGGCGGTCGCCGACATCGCCAAGGACATGTCATCCCCGGTGCCCATGGCCCGACTCCTCCAGGGCGAGGTCGGCTCGGGCAAGACCCTCGTCGCCTTCCTCGCCTCCCTCCTCGCCGTCGAGAACGGGGGCCAGGCCGCGATGATGGCGCCGACCGAGCTCCTGGCCCGCCAGCACGCCGAGAACGCGGCGAGGCTCCTCGAGCCCCTCGGCGTGAGGCTCGCCTTCCTCACCGGCAACGTGAAGGATTCGGGCCGGGCCTCACTCCTCGCGGCCCTCAAGGCGGGGGACATCGACCTCGTCATCGGCACCCACGCCCTGTTCTCGGCCGACGTCGCCTACCGGAACCTCCGCCTCATCGTCATCGACGAGCAGCACCGCTTCGGCGTGACCCAGCGCCAGGCCCTCACCGACAAGGGAAGGCTCCCCGACCTCCTGATGATGACCGCCACGCCGATACCGAGAACCCTCGCCCTCACCGCCTTCGGCGACCTGTCGATCTCGACGATCAAGACCATGCCCAAGGGCAGGAAGCCCGTCGTCACCCACCTCGCCCGGCAGACGAACGAGAAGAAGGTCTACGACTTCGTGAGGAAGGAGCTCGCGGCCGGGCGCCAGGCCTATTTCGTCTATCCCCTCATCGGGCAGTCGGACCGCATCGACCTGAAGGACGCGGAAAGCATGGCCGAAAGGCTGCAGAAGGAGATCTACCCTGATTTCAGGGTCGCCCTGATGCACTCCAAGGTCGGGGACGAGGGGAAGAGGCAGACGATGGACGACTTCACCTCGGGAAGGATTTCACTTCTCGTCGCGACGAGCGTCGTCGAGGTCGGGGTCGACGTGCCGAACGCGACCTGCATGGTCGTGGAGCACGCCGAGCGCTTCGGGCTCTCGGCCCTCCACCAGCTGCGAGGCCGGGTCGGACGCGGGAAGGAGCAATCCTACTGCTTCCTGATCTACTCCGATACGCTGACCGAGGACGGGAAGGAAAGGCTGAAGGTGATGCTCGAAAACTCGGACGGGTTCGCCATCGCCGAGGAGGACCTGAGGATACGGGGTCCCGGCGAGATGACGGGAACGGCCCAGTCGGGCTTCCTCAGGCTCTCCATCGCCGACCCGGTTCGGGACGAGGCCGTCCTCGTCAAGGCGCGGGAGGAGGCCTTCGCCCTCGTGGAGGAGGATCCCGGCCTCATCGCCCCGTCTCACGCCCGACTGCGCGAACTCCTGAGGCAGACGGCAGGCTGAGCTCAGGGCTCGACGGACAGCGGCAGCACGGGAAGAGGGGGTTCGGAAGAAATCGGCGCCGCATCGGGCGGGGCGAGCTGGACCCGGACGCCGTCCCCCGCCGTTCCGCTCGAATCCTTCTTCTTCTGCGAATCGAGAAGCTCGCGGCTCGACTTGTGCCAACGCCACTGGACGTAGTCCTCCATCGTGGCGAAGGAATAGCCCCATGCCTTGAGGGCGTCGATGACGATGGGCAGGGTTGCGATATCGGTGTTGTGGGTATCATGGAAAAGGGCGACGCCCCCCTCCCCGTTCATGTTCCTCAGGATCCGGGTTTCCATCATCAGGACCTTGTCCGCGAACTGATGGGCGGAGGGATCGATCCTCGGCCCCCGCTCGAACCATTCGCCCTTAGACCAGTTGTCCGAATCGGCCGAGTTCCATATCTCGGTCCACATGACCACGATCATCTTGCCGTTCAGGGCTCGGGTCACCTTGTTCCGGTCCAGGGCCGTATTCCAGTTGCCGCGGAAGGGGGAACCGAACGGGGGCCTCAGGAGGGTGATGTCGTAGGTCGGGTCGCCGACGGCCTTCCGGATCTGGGAAGTCAGGGTGTCCAGCTCGTAGTCCATCGTCTGGGGCTTGAGCCTGGCGAGGTCGCTGTGGCGGAGGGTGTGGCTCCCGATCACGTGGCCCTCGGCGACCATGCGCCTGAGGTCGTCGGCGTAATAGTCGATCACCGTGTGCGTGCCGGGGGGCAGCTTCTTGCCGGCGAGCTTCTCGTCGCTCGAGGTCACGAAGAAGGTCGCATGGACGCCCTTCTCCTTGAGGATATCGAGGATCTTGGACGTCCAGTCGCTGGGACCGTCGTCGAAGGTGAGATAGACCGTATAATCAGGAAGCGGATCATGGTTGTAGTAGCCGAGGGGATAGGCGAGCTGCTCCTGGTGCCTGAGGTTCGGAAGGACGGAAGATCGGGCCTTTACCTGGCGGGGCTGGACATCGGCGGGAGTCGCCGGAAGGCCGCTCGGCAAAACGGGAACGGCATCCGTCGGCGACGAAGCCTTCGACTCCGTGGCACTGGCGGATGCCGTCGCAAAAGCCGCCGCGAGCGCGACGGCCAACACTGTTGATGCTCTCATTCGTAGTTCAGGCGACGTATGCCTCGAGGCGTCCCGAGCGGGAGGGATGCTGGAGCCTCTTGAGGGCCTTTTTCTCGATCTGCCTGATGCGCTCCTTTGTAAGGTTAAAGCGATCCCCGATTTCCTTGAGGCTCATCGCGGCGCGACCATTCAGCCCGAACCGGTACTGGATGATCTCGGATTCCTTGTCGCTCAGGGTTCCGAGGACCGTGTTGATATCGTCCTTGAGGTTCGAATCGATGACATACTCCTCGGGCTGCCGATACCGCTCGTCCTCGACGAAATCGCCGAGATTCGAGGAATCCTTCTCATTATAGACGGGGGTATCCAGCGAGACAAGATCCCTCGAGATGTTGAGCAGCTCGGCGACATGGTCGGAATCCATGTTGAGCAGGAAGGCGATCTCGCGGATCTCGTCCTCCTCGCTGCGGGAGTTCTGGACCACCTTCCGCGCCTTCTCGATCTGGACGAGCTCGTTGGTCCGGTTCAGGGGAAGGCGGATCATCCTCGATTTCTCGCAGATCGCCTTGAGGATGGACTGCCTGATCCACCACACCGCGTAGGAGATGAAGTGGTAGCCCTTGTCGACGTCGTAGCGATCGATGGCGTTCATGAGCCCGATGTTCCCCTCGCTGATGAGGTCGTCCAGGGGCATGCCCTGATTCTGGTACTTCTTCGCGACGTTCACCACGAAGCGGAGATTTGCCCGGATGAGCTTGTCCTTGGCGGCCTTCTCGCCCTTCGCCGCGGCACGGGCGCAGGTGTCCTCTTCCTCACGGCTGAGGAGCGGAATGCGGTTGATTTCCTTGAGATAGATGGCGAGTATATTTTCTTCCCGTGAATCGGTGGCAAAAGTCCTGGTGGTCATTTTCCTAGTCTTGGTCATTTTTATTAACCCTCCAATGGTACTATTAAAGCAGGTTCCGTGCCAATGATGGGGTTGTATTGCCGCATACTCGATATTTCCGGAGACAGAAAAGCTCAAGGTTCTTTAATTGCTTTTATAATAACAACTTGGAAGTAACAAATTCCGCCGAAGCGACGATCGAATTCGCTCCGAATAATAGGGATCGTCAAAAGGAGGCTCAGCCCGTCGGGCCGATTCCAGGGGCCGCTGTATCAATCGGATACAGTGGAAAGAAATCATCAATATTCTGTATCAAAATGAACCATTCTCGATCTCGAAGCAGGAGGGAAGACGGCCGCAGCAGAGCCGATACGGCTTTCCCGAGCCGCAGGAGCATCGAGAATCGTCATCGAGGACACGATTCATGACGAAATCGACCGCCACCACATCCGCGGAGGGACAAATCCCGCCCTCCACGCCGGCTTCCTGTGGGTCATTCCGACTCACCAGGGGGAAGGATATCTTCGCGCGCCGGTACAGGGCGAGCTTTTCCTTGCAGCCCATGGAGGCGAGGGGATAGGACTTCCGGAGCCTCAGGAACGCGTCGGCGATCAGGACGAAAACCATGTCGCGCTCGGTACCCGACTGGAAACAGCGACTTTCCTTCGAGCCGAGGTAACGGGAGGTCTGAACCGAGCGGAACGCGTAGAAATCGTCGGTCGCCGAATCCTGGCACTTCACCATGCCGTAGCCGTTCGAGAAGCGGCCGTACATCCGGGCGCCGTAGCCTCGCTTGGCGAGCTTGAAGGCCGAAGCCCAGCTTTTCAGGGCGACGGGAGGCTTTCCGAGACGGACGAGGACCATGCCGAGGTAGTAGAACATCCGCGAAAGCTCGATTCGCTGGGTTACCGGGCAGGCGTCGATAGCCCCCTGGAGGTGCTTCATCGCCGCGACGGAATCGCCCCGCTTCAGGTTTATCCTCGCCAGTCTATAGTTGTGTTGCCAATCGTTCATCCTCCGTCTCCTACAATAGAAGATAGCAACATGGAAAGGCGAAAGCAACCGGAAAAGGCCCGTAGTTCCTCCCGGCGAAACTCGGGAGAGGATGTCCCAGCCCGACTCGCGAAACCGAGCCTCCAATTCTCTCGATTTTTCTTGACCCATTACGCCTCAATTGGGTATAGTTTAGTAAAGGGCATAATTCCTAACTTTTAAACCTTTACTACGTTTCAGGAGGAAGTTTCTATGAAAATCAAACCGTTGGCAGACCGCGTGCTCATAAAGATCGACGAGGGTGAACTGAAGACCGCGAGCGGACTCATCATCCCCCAGACCGCACAGGAAAAGACCCAGACCGGCGTCGTCGTCGCCGTAGGCGAAGGCGATGAGAAGACCAAGATCACGGTCAAGGCCGGACAGAAGGTCATGTACGACAAGTACGCGGGAACCCAGATCAAGGTAGAGGGCGTCGAGCACCTCATCCTGAAGATGGCCGACGTCGTCGCGATCATCGAGTAGACGTTCACCTGAAAAAAAAGGCCGCCCGGTTCACGGACGGCCTTTTTTATGCCCGAAAGGCGGGATCCTACTCCAGCACGGCCCGGATCCTTCTGACCCCGGCCGAGGACGACTGTTCCTTCTGGATGGTGAAGTGGCCGAGCTCAGCAGTATGTTCGACGTGGGGACCGCCGCAGACCTCTTTCGAGAAATCCCCGATCGTGTAGACCTTCACCTTCTCGCCGTACTTCTCGCTGAACAGGGCGATGGCGCCAGAGGCCTTCGCCTCGTCCAGGGTCATGACCGACATGGTGACGGGAAGGTCGCGCGCGATCTGCTCGTTCACGATGTCCTCGACCCTCTTCACCTGCTCGGGGGTCATCGGATCGGGATGGGAGAAGTCGAACCTCATCCGCTCCGCGGTGATGTTCGAGCCCTTCTGCTGGACGTGGGGACCCAGGACCTGCCTCAGCGCGGCGTCCAGGAGATGGGTCGCCGTGTGATACTTGGTCGCGATCTCGGAATGGTCGGCGAGGCCTCCCTTGAACACCTTGTCCGTGTTCTGCTTGGAGAGCTTCTGGTGCTCCTCGTAGGCCTTGTCGAAGCCGTCCTTGTCCACCGTGAGGGCGTTCTCGGCGGCGAGCTCCTCGGTGATCTCGATCGGGAAGCCGTAGGTGTCGTAGAGCCTGAAGGCGATGCGGCCGGGAATGACCTTCGCCGGATTCTTGAGCAGGTTCGGCAGGAGCTTCTCGAACTCCTTCTCGCCCTTCTCGAGGGTGACGAGGAAGCGGTCCTCCTCCTTGTCGAGCTCGTCGAGTATGAAGGCCCTGTTTCGGAGAAGCTCAGGGTAAGGCTCGCCGTACATCCCGATCACGACCTCGGCGAGGGTCGAGAGGAACTTCCCCTCCACGCCGAGCTTCCTTCCGTGCCTGATGGCGCGGCGGATGAGGCGGCGGAGCACGTAGCCCGCGCCGACGTTCGAGGGGGAAACCCCCTTCTCGTCGCCCAGGATCATGGTCGAGGCCTTCGCGTGGTCGCTGATGATCCGGATCGACTTGTCCTTGTCGGCGTCGGCTCCGTATTTCTCGCCGGTCGCCTTTTCGACGGCCGCGATGATGGAGGAAAAGGCCTCGGTCTCGTAGACCGACTTCTTTCCCTGGAGCATGGCGACGGTCCGCTCGATGCCCATGCCGGTGTCGACGCAGGGATGGGCCATCCGGGGGTAGCTCCCGTCCTTCTGCTTGTTGTACTGCATGAAGACGTCGTTCCAGACCTCGAAGTACTTCCCGCAGTGGCAGCCGGGGCGGCAGTCGGGGCCGCACTTCGGCTTGCCGGTGTCGACGAACATCTCGCTGTCGGGGCCGCAGGGACCGGTTTCGCCGGCCGGACCCCACCAGTTGTCCTCGCGGGGAAGGAAGTAGATCCTCTCCTTCGGGATCCCGCAGGATTCCCAGATCGAGGCGGACTCGTCGTCCCGGGGAACCTCGGCGTCGCCGGCGAAAACCGTCACCGAGAGCTTGTCCTTCGAGATGCCGAGATACTTCGGATCGGTCAGGAACTCGTAGCTCATCGGGATCATCTCTTTCTTGAAATAATCGCCGAGGGACCAGTTGCCGAGCATCTCGAAAAAGGTGAGGTGGCTCGGGTCGCCGACGGACTCGATGTCCCCGGTGCGGATGCACTTCTGGTAATCGGTCAGCCTCTTGCCGGAGGGATGGGGCTCGCCCAGGAGGTAGGGAACGAGGGGGTGCATGCCGGCCGTCGTGAAGAGGACGGTCGGATCGTTATCGGGAATCAGGGACTTGCCGGAGATCTCGGCATGCCCCTTCGACTTGAAGAAGTCGATGTATTTCTTGCGCAGTTCGTGAATAGTCATGATCGGCTATACTAAAGGCGCTTCACCGGGTTGTCAAGAACGCCCGTCCTACTCGCTCTCCTTGTCGTAGGGTATGCCGTCCGCCGAGGGGGCGACGGCCTTGCCCACGAAGGTGATCAGGATGATCAGGGTCAGGATGAACGGGATCATGCTCAGGATCTCGCTCGGTATGGGAATGACGCTCTGGATGTCCGAACGGCCGAGGAAGATGACGAGGCCCTGGGCCGCGCCGAAGAGGAGACAGGCCCACATCGCGCCCTGGGGCTTCCACTTGCCGAAGATCATCGCGGCGATGGCGATGAAGCCCTGGCCCGAGATCAGGGCCGGCCTGAAGTTCGCGACGACCGCGACGCTCATCGCCGCGCCGCCGAACCCGGCGAGGAGGCCCGAGAGGCACACGGCGACGTACTGGACGAGGCCCACGTTGATGCCCAGGGTGTCCGCGGCCCGGGGATGCTCGCCGCAGGCCCTGAGCCGGAGCCCGAACCTCGTGTGGTAGAGCAGGAACCAGACGGCGAAGACGAGAAAGAAGGCGATGTAGACCGTCCAGTACTGGTTCAGGACGCTGTCCAGGAAGGAGTTGTCCGGAAAGAGTCCGTTGAGGGGCCGGGGAATCTTCTTGTCGAGCGACAGGGGCGGGGTATCCGTCGAGCCCTTGAACAGGACCCGGCTCAGAAAGAGGGCGAGGCCCGGCCCGATAAAGTTGATGGCGATGCCGGAGACGACCTGGTCGGCCTTGAAGGTGACCGAGGCGAGGGCGTGAAACAGGGCGAGAACCCCTCCGGCGATGCCGGCGGCGAGGAAGCCGATCCAGGGGTTTCCCGCGATGAAGCCCACGGCCGCGCCGACGAAGGCCCCGATCGTCATCATCCCCTCGAGTCCGAGGTTCGTGACTCCCGCGTTTTCCGATATCGTGCCGCCCAGGGCGGTGAAAATCAGCGGCGTCGAGTACATCAGGGTCGTTCCCAGGATGAAGGCGATGCTATCGAACATGGTTCTCTCCCCGCCTGAACTGGTTAATCAAGAGGCTCATGAGTTTCGGCATCGCCACGAAGAAGACGATCATGCCGATGACGATGTTGATGATCTCGGTCGGAGCGCCGAGCTCGTTCTGGATCTTGGAGCCGCCGTACTTGAGCGTGCCGAAAAGGAGGCCGCCCAGGATGCAGCCGAAGGGGTTGCTCGAGCCGATCAGGGCGCAGGCGAGGCCGTCGAAGCCGTAGCCCTCCGAGGCGGCGAGCTCGGCGATGTACCTCGTCCAGCCGAGGACGTGGCAGACGCCGGCGGCCCCCGCCAGGGCTCCGCCGATCGCCATCGAGAAGAACATGCTCCTCTTCACGTTGATGCCGCCGTACTCGGCCGCGAAGCGGTTGTAGCCGACGGCGCGAAGCTCGTAGCCGAGGGTCGTCCGGTTGAGGATGAACCAGACCACGACGGCGAACACGAGGGCGAAGACGATGCCCAGGTTGAAGGGCGTCCTCAGGATGTCGTCCCAGAAGGGATGGACGCCGCGCCAGGCCTGGCCGGCGGCGCTGTCCTTCCAGACCGCGAACAGCTCGATGCGGGCCGAGCTCCTGATCATGGGCGTCGTCGGGTTGGTCAGGTGCTCGGCCGTCTTGATGACCGAGACCACGTAGTTGTTGAGGTAGAGGGCAATCCAGTTCAGCATGATCGTCGAGATGACCTCGTGGACCCCGAACCTCGCCTTGAGGTAGCCGGCGAGCCCGCCCCAGACCGCCGCGGCGACCATGCCCACGAGGAGGCAGGCCAGGACGTGGAGGACGGGGGGAAGGTGGAGGTAGTAGCCGAGGACGGCCGCCGCTATCGCCCCGATGATGAACTGGCCCTCGGCGCCGATGTTGAACAGCCCCGTCTTGTTCGCGAAGGCGAAGGAAAGCCCGGTGATGATCAGCGGCGTCGCGTAGATGACCGTGTAGGCTATGTATTTCGGCCGCGAGAAGGTGCCGACGAGGATGACCCAGTAGGCCTTGAAGGGGTCGTAGCCGGCCACGGCCAGGACGATGCCGCCGATCACGAGGCCGAAAAAAACCGAAAGCAGCGTCAGGACGAGGGGCGAGACCTTCTTCCTCGACACCCCGAGTTCCTGAAGATCGACCGTCGCGGGAGCTCCATTACTCATGTCTTACCGTCCCTCCGGCCATCATGAGGCCAATTGCTTTCTCGTCCGCGTCCTTCGCGTCCACGATGCCCACGATCTTTCCCTCGTAGATGATCGCGATCCGATCGGACAGGTCCATGATCTCGTCGAGTTCGAGGGAAACGAGGAGGACGGCCTTGTCGCGGTTCCGCTGTTCCACGAGGGATTGGTGGACGAACTCGATCGCGCCGACATCGAGGCCCCGCGTCGGCTGGGAGGCGATGAGGAGGTCCGGATCGTTCGACACCTCGCGGGCGATGATGACCTTCTGCTGGTTGCCCCCCGAAAGGGAGCCGGCCTTGTGCTTGCCGTCGGGAGGCCTGACGTCGAATTTGGCGATCAGCTCGCCGGCGTGCTTCCCGATGGCCTCCCGGTCGAGGATGCCTCGTTTCGAGTACGGGGCCTCGGCGTAGGTCTCCAGGATGAAGTTCTCGGCGACCGAGTAGTCGAGCACGAGGCCGCGCCTCTGGCGGTCCTCCGGAATGCAGGACATTCCCGCGTCGAGAACCTCGCGGGGGGTGTCGTTCGTCACGTCGGCCCCGTTCACCGAGACACTTCCCGACTCGGCCCGACGGAGGCCCGTGATCGCCTCGACGAGCTCACGCTGGCCGTTGCCGTCGACCCCGGCGAGGCCCAGGATCTCGCCGCGGTTCACGTTGAGGCTGAGCCCCTTGACGGCGGGCAGCCCGCGGTTGTCCCGCACGACGAGGTTCTCGATCTGCAGGACGCAGTCGCCGCAGGCCTGCTTTTCCTTGTTCACCGAAAAATTGACCTCGCGGCCGACCATCATGGCGGCGAGCTCGTGCTCGGAAACCCCGTCGACCCTGACCGTGTCGATCCGCTTGCCGCGCCGGATGATGGTGCAGTAGTCGGCTGCGGCTTTGATCTCTTTCAGCTTGTGGGTGATGATGATGACCGTTTTCCCCTCGGCCGTGAGGTTCCTGATGATCTTGATGAGATCCTCGATCTCCTGGGGGGTGAGGACGGCGGTCGGCTCGTCCAGGATCAGGATGTCGGCGCCGCGGTAGAGGGTTTTCAGGATCTCGACGCGCTGCTGCATGC